>NZ_JAQDKY010000024.1:0-64187 GCF_027662325.1 Blautia faecis
CCTCCCATAATAATCTTTGTTTTTCTCTTGTTAACTCGCTTTTTCTCACATTTTCATTTTTTCATAGAGATTACTTCTAAGTCTATGTCATTCCCCTTGGCCATAAATCATGGATATACGGATGTTTAGGGTACACAAAACAAGACGTCGTCTTATTCTGCTATGATCGGCCTCTCTTCCCCAACTCCTTACGGCAGCCTAACCTCCCATATCATACGGGATCTCCTATAACTTCAGGGTCCTTAATTCCTTCGTTCTGCTTATCCATAAAGGGGTGTCATGATGCTCCATTGCTGAGTCTCTGCTCTGATGGTAAAAAATCTGACTTGGCTCTTTATGTTTATGAAATTCTTCTGTTTCTTTCAGCACCTTGCGGCGGACGTCTCCTGAATCTCACAGTTGATCTTCTTATGCTGCCTGTGGCTGCCTGTGAATGTCAGAAAGCATCTTCTGCGCATCATAGGTCACTCCATTTGCAAGGATGGCATAAAAGACTCGTATCAGCTTACAGCTGATTGCAATCACGGATTGTTTCTTCTTGAGCGGATTGTTCGCTCTTGTCGTGTAATACTCATGCAATGACTTAAACTCTGGATTCGTAGCTATCAGCGGAATCGCTGCATTGAACAGTACTGCCCGCAGCTTACTCCGCCCTCTTTTACTTATGGTCGTCTGTCCTTTGTGCTTTCCAGAGCTGTTCTCCCGTAATGAGAGTCCTGCCAGCTTTTGTATCTGTCTGGGTGATTCGAAACGCCTCACATCACCCACTTCTGCCAGAAATCCGGCTACCGTGATCACTCCTATACCTTTGATGGCAAGCATCTGCTCGCTTTCGGGTATCTTCCTGCACAACTTTTCTATCTCCTCTATAACGGCGTCAAGCTGTGCCTTTTTGTATTCGTAATCCTCGAGCAATAGCTTCATTTCATACTGGGCAGCCGAAGAGCCTTTCTTTAAGCCAATGCTGCGTTTTGCTGTCTCACACAGGGTCGTTGCCCTTTTCATTCCTACAGCCCTAAGCTTTGCATCTCGCCAGATTTGATTGATTTTCTCGGCTCCCAGTTCCACGATTGCTTCCGGAGTACAAACTTTCTTTAGAAGCAGCATACTGCTCTGTGCTTCATAGTCCCCAAACACATCTGTGTACTCGGGGAAATATATGGCGAACCATCTGGCAAATCTGTTTTTGATCTGGGTCATCTCCCTGATGAGTCTCTTACGATTGGTCACCATAATTCTTAAATCAGCATACACACCATCCGGTGTATACGGTGCAGAATACCGGCCCTCGGTAACCAGCTTTGCGATCACCTTCGGATCCTTCCTGTCATTCTTGCTTTGGCTGTTGTCATCCAGTTCCTTGGTCTGCTTTACCGCATAAGGGTTAACCATAACCAGGAGGATGCCCTCATCCTCAAGATAAGCGCCAAGATCAAACCAGTAATGACCTGTCGGCTCGATACCTACGATAACATCTGACTTTCTGTACTTGTCCTGTAAACGCTGCATCCATGCTTTAAAGGCTTCAAAACCTTCTCTGCTGTTGCTGAATGTAAAGACTTTCCCAAGTTCAATGCCTCTCCAGTCAAATGCTCTGGCATACTGTGTCGTACTTCCGATATCAATTCCAACTACCAAAGTTGATTCTTTTACTTGATTGATTTTTTCATTCTGCTTATAATTCATTTGTGGGTGTCTCCTTTGAACGATGATTTGTCAACCGGCCAGTTAACAATCATTATTCTATAGGTGGCACTCATTTTTTGCAAACCGGTTATTTGTTACTTAACAGGAATGCTCCATAGAAGAATTAGAACGCCTTTTCCCATTGATAAACGTCGGATATAACAGATTATCTGGATTATTCTTACATTTAAGTCGTGTCTGTTCCATCATATACAGTACACATTCCCGGCATAAGTCAGACATCATAATAAAACGTGTCTCTTTGTTTTTGGGAACTTTCGTATAGTATTCTATACCTTTATTCTTATCATTGCCCTTGAATCGAAGTGATCGCGTTTCTACAATATAGATCTTATTATTTTCAAGATCTATATTATCATTTCTCAATGCTGCAAATTCACCAGCTCGCAACCCGGTTTCTAACAAGAATAGTACAACGACCGGGTATTGTCCCATATTATTTTTGTACGCATAATAGAATTTCTGAATATCTTCTGGGGTAAAAATTTTTTTACGTTTCTTTATATCTTCTTCCCTTTTCCTGTTATATTCATCCGAAATCTCTCTCTTAACGCTCACCTGTTCAGCGTAATTTTCCTTCAGCAAACTGCGATTTACTAACCATTTACAACAACGTTTGCACAGTTGCATAGGCAATGAACAGGTCTTTTTACTCTTTAATCCCAATATAGTATCATAATATTTTTCAAACTCTACGGCATTAAGCATATGCAACTGATATTTCGCTATCGGAAAAGGATAAAAATTTCGATTCAGATTGCTAATATAAGAATGATATCCGCTTCCAGTTAAATTCGGCTTTACTTCTTGCTCAATAAACTCACTCATATATTCACCGAACGTTTTCGCCTTATTTATTTTAACATCTTTTCCTCGTTCAATTTCCTTTTCCCATGCGGCAACATCCATTTTAGCCTTGTCACGAGCAGCAGATTCCGTATCACCTATTCTTTTAATCCGCTTCGGCTTACCTGTCTTGGGATTCAAGTACTTACTCTGAATTACGCATTCATACTTTCCGCTGGGTAATTTTCTTACGTTTCCTTCACCATTTTCTTTTCTACCATCAATTTTTTTAGCCATTTTTCTTCCTCCATGTAACAAATATCACTTTTTCAATTTAAGATGTTTTCAAGCCTCAAAAGTGATAGTAAAAAGTGATAGTAGGTAAATTATAAAACGCCCCTAACCACAACTCAATTAGTAATTAGTACCAATTTTGATTGTGTTTAGAGGCGTTAAATCACTTCTCGCTTGGACACATTAGCTAAATTTAGCTATTTATTTGTAGTTTACGATATCGCCGAACTCTGGTTTCAGGGATGCACCGCCTACAAGACCGCCGTCGATGTCTGCCTGAGCAAATAACTCCGGAGCTGTCTTAGCGTTTACAGATCCGCCGTACTGGATGCGGATTGCTGCTGCAGTTGCCTCATCATAGATCTCAGCGATGCAAGCACGGATTCCTGCGCAAACTTCCTGAGCCTGCTCAGTTGTAGCTGTTTTACCAGTTCCGATAGCCCAGATTGGCTCGTAAGCGATAACGGCTGTTTTAGCCTGATCAGCTGTAACATTCTGGAAACCAACTTTAACCTGCTGACGGATGAAGTCCATAGTTACGCCCTGCTCTCTCTGATCAAGAGTCTCTCCACAGCACATAATTGGAGTAATTCCATGCTCAAATGCTTTAAGCATTTTTTTGTTTACAGTTTCGCTTGTCTCAGCGAAGTACTCTCTTCTCTCAGAGTGTCCGAGAACTACGTATTTAACACCAGCGTCTGTAAGCATGTTCGGGGAAATCTCGCCTGTGAAAGCACCTTTCTCCTCGAAGTACATGTTCTCAGCACCAACCTGGATGTTGGAGCCTTTTGCAGCCTCAACTACAGGAAGAATATCAATAGCCGGTACGCAGAATACTACGTCAACGTCATCATTAGCTACTAATGGTTTTAAAGTTTCAACTAATTTAACTGCCTCACTTGGAGTCATGTTCATTTTCCAGTTTCCGGCAATAATTTTCTTTCTAGACATTTTATATATCTCCTTTTGTGTGATAAGGAAGTTCGATTCACTAAACGGACATGTCGCCGGCAGGCGACATCACCATATATGAAAGTCAGCTGGTCTGCGCCGTTGGCTTGCTCTCATTAAGTTCCTTCGAACCAAATTCGCACATAATTCAAGCTGCGCTTACAGCTTGCTTTCATTAAGTGCTCTATTTATTTATCGTTAGCTGCTGCTACACCTGGTAACTCTTTTCCTTCAAGGAATTCAAGAGACGCACCGCCACCTGTGGAGATGTGTGTCATCTTGTCACCATAGCCGAGGATGTTAACAGCTGCAGCGGAATCACCACCACCGATGATAGTGGTAGCATCTGTATCAGCAAGAGCTTTGGCAACAGCCTCTGTGCCATGAGCGAAGTTCGGCATTTCGAAACAGCCCATCGGTCCGTTCCAAACAACTGTCTTGGCATCTTTTACAGCGTCAGCGAAAAGTTTCTCTGTCTCTGGTCCGATGTCCATTCCTTCCCATCCATCCGGGATTTCGCCACGTTTTACGACCTGGATGTTGCAATCATTGGAGAAGGAATCACCAATTCTGTTATCAACCGGAAGAAGAAGCTTAACGCCTTTTTCTTCTGCCTTCTTCATCATGTCTAATGCATACTGAAGATAATCATCCTCGCAAAGGGAAACACCAATGTGTCCGCCCATAGCCTTGGAGAATGTATAGGACATTCCACCACCAATGATCAGAGTATCCACCTTGTCAAGAAGGTTGTTGATAACAGAGATCTTGCTGGAAACCTTAGCGCCGCCAAGGATAGCTACGAATGGTCTATCAGGATTGTTTACAGCGTTTCCGAGGAAATCGATTTCTTTCTGCATCAGATATCCAACAACAGCTGTATCTACATATTTGGTAACACCAACGTTAGAGCAGTGTGCTCTGTGAGCGGTACCAAATGCATCGTTTACAAATACATCGCAAAGAGAAGCAAGTTCCTTGCTGAATTCATCACCGTTCTTAGTCTCTTCTGCACGATAACGGGTATTCTCAAGAAGAATGATCTCGCCGTCTTTCATGTCAGCTACTGCTGCTTTTACAGTGTCATCTACAACAACCGGGCTTGGAACGAATTTCACTTCCTGTCCGAGAAGCTCTGTGAGACGTTTAGCAACAGGTGCAAGAGAAAGCTCCGGTTTCGGCTCTCCTTTCGGTTTTCCAAGGTGAGAGCAAAGGATAATCTTTCCACCATCTGCAACAAGCTTCTTGATTGTAGGAAGAGCTGCTACCAGACGGTTCTCATCTGTAATCTTGCCGTCCTGCAGAGGTACATTGAAGTCACATCTTACGAGGACTCTTTTGCCTTTTACGTTGATGTCATCAACAGATTTCTTATTCAGCATCTTGTTATGCCTCCTTATAAAATTTAACTTTTTATACAGACAAAAGGGTCCGGTCCTATTCAGACCGGACCCTTCTCTGAGTCTTATTCATATGCCGCCAAACTATAGCTTGCCAGCATTCGAAAACCCTACTCTGCTACTAATTAAGCGTTAAGCAGTTTACCAAAGTGTTTGATTGTACGAACCATCTGGCTTGTGTAGGAGTTCTCATTGTCATACCAGGAAACAACCTGAACCTCTGTTGTGCCATTCTCAAGTGGAAGAACCATTGTCTGAGTAGCATCGAACAGAGAACCAAATCTCATACCAACGATATCGCTGGAAACGATCTCATCTTCGTTGTATCCGAAGGACTCGTTAGAAGCTGCTTTCATAGCTGCGTTGATCTGCTCTTTAGTTACATTTCCTTCAACAACTGCTGTAAGGATTGTAGTAGAACCTGTTGGGGTTGGAACACGCTGTGCGGAACCGATCAGTTTGCCGTTCAGTTCTGGGATAACAAGACCGATTGCTTTAGCAGCACCTGTGCTGTTCGGAACGATGTTAACTGCAGCTGCACGGGATCTTCTCAGATCGCCTTTTCTCTGCGGTCCGTCAAGTGTCATCTGATCGCCTGTGTAAGCGTGGATTGTGCACATGATACCGGATTTGATTGCAGCAAGGTCATTAAGTGCTTTAGCCATTGGAGCTAAGCAGTTTGTTGTACAGGAAGCTGCGGAAATGATGTGATCCTCTTTTGTAAGAGTCTCATGGTTTACATTGTAAACGATTGTCTTAAGGTCGTTTCCAGCCGGAGCGGAAATGATAACGTGTTTAGCACCTGCATCGATATGAGCCTGAGCTTTGTCTTTGGATGTATAGAATCCAGTACACTCAAGAACTACGTCTACACCGATCTCTCCCCATGGAAGCTCAGCAGCGTTAGCTTTTGCATAAATTTTGATTTCTTTTCCGTCAACTGTGATGGAATCTTCTCCAGCTACTACTGTATCTGCAAGAGCATATCTTCCCTGAGTTGAGTCATATTTTAATAAGTGAGCGAGCATTTTAGGAGATGTTAAGTCGTTGATAGCAACGATTTCAAATCCTTCTGCACCGAACATCTGACGGAATGCAAGACGACCAATACGTCCAAAACCATTAATTGCAACTTTTACTGCCATGATAAATTCCTCCTATGAATTAAATGGTAAAAATTATGTGAGTGCTTCAATCTTTGTGAAAGAAACATCAACCTATAGCGTATTGTACCTAATTCCGAACAAAAATTCAAGCCTATTTTCAAAAAAATAACAGGCAAATTGCCACAAATATTCTCTGATATGATATACTGCTCTCAAATGAGACAATTAAGTCCCTTTTATGACACATTGGCAGCATTTATGCACGTTTTTTCCTTTCTTTTTCGTGTAGGAAGAATTTTTTTCACATGTTCCTTCGCTGTACACTTATCCATAAAATATATCTTTATATTTACAGAAAATATATTTTTAAAATACTTTTCTTGGTTTATAATTTATAAGGAGGTTATTATGAAAATACTTTCCAACTCTCCCGGAGTTTTGTGGGACTGCCACATGCATTCTGAATTTTCCGCAGATTCCGGCACTCCCACTGAGGATATGATCCGCCAGGCCATTGCACTGGGGTTTAAGGGAATCTGCTTTACAGAGCATCTGGATCCAGACTATCCACCAACTCCGGATGACCTGGAATTTGCCCTGGATATTCCCGCCTATTACACTAAATTCAACGAACTGAAAGAAACTTACAAGAATCAGATTCACATCCATTTCGGTATTGAGATCGGTTTGCAGCTTCATCTTAAACAATATTTTCACAATCTTTTAAAGGAATATCCTTTCGATTTCGTGATTGGTTCTTCTCACGTAGTCCACGGTGCTGACCCCTACTACCCGGAATTTTTCCAGGGCAGGAACGAGGAACAGGCCTACCTTGAATATTTCGAATCCATTCTGGAGAATCTGGATGCATTTCATGAAATGGACACTTATGGACATCTGGATTATATTGTCCGCTATGGTCCAAACAAAAACCAGTTTTATTCTTATGAAAAATATCGGAACATTCTGGATGCGATTCTGAAAAAACTGGCAGACACAAATGTAGGACTGGAAGTCAACACCGGCGGTTATCACTACGGTCTTGGAGAGCCAAACCCATGTACGGATATCATCCGGCGTTATAAAGAACTAGGGGGCGAAATCATCACCATTGGTGCTGACGCGCATACACCGGATAAAATAGGATACGCTTTTGATAGGGCTGCGCAGGTGCTGAAAGAATGTGGATTTGAGTATTATACAGTATTTAAAGATCGGAAACCAAACTTTGTAAAGTTATAACGAAGCCCTGTTTTTCCATACCCGGCAGAAGAAATCAGCCCGGCTTTTAGAGCATGTTAAAAAAATGCCTCATCGCCATAACAAGCGATGAAGCATTTTTTGCGTTTCTTTTCAAATTCAGCTTGAGGTATTATTTTTGATTGCCACTCAAGACCAGGTCAGTCATTATTTCTGCACTTTCTCCAAAAACAGAGAAATAATTCCTTTCTTTTCCTTCTCATGTGCCTTGTTATACAAAGATCTGCACCATTCTGTGATAACTTCGATTACAACCGGAGAGAAGGTCATCAGGATAAATACCAGGATGATCATTCCGAACTCCAGGGAGCCAAGTGCAAGCAGGTTCTGCACACATACGGCTGCAAAGAAGAAAATAAACTGCATACCGTAAATAATGATTTTCCTGTACCTGCTTAGAGGCGCGTATACCGTCTTCAAAGCTGCCATGTAGTTCCATCCGGTTACCAGGAAACAGGCTGTACTCAGCATTACATTGCTATGGTAAACGTTCTGGCAGACCAGCATAATGGTAAATACACATCCCGTAATGGTGACTGCTGCTGGGAATGCATTCATAAATACATAACGCAGAAAACCACTCTCAATCTTGTTGAAGTTGTTTTCCTGGGCGAGCAGGAAGGTTGGGATACCCACTGCGCAGGCACTGATCAGGGACATCTGAATTGGCTCAAACGGATAGCTATCGCCCCAGAAAATAGTGATCAGACACAGCAGCACAGAGAAAATAGTTTTGATCAGGAACATGGAGGCTGCGGTACGGATGTTGTTCACCACACGGCGTCCCTGGTTCACAATTTCCGGCATAGCGGCAAAATTTGAATCCATGAGCACTACATTTGCAATGTTCTTGGCAGCGTCACTTCCCTCTGCCATAACTACGCTGCAGTCTGCCTCTTTCAGTGCCAGAACATCGTTCACACCGTCACCGGTCATGGCAACTGTATGCTTCTGTTTCTGAAGGGCAAGCACCATCTCTTTCTTCTGCTGCGGAGTTACACGGCCGAATACGGAACACTCTGCAACGGCACGCTCCATATCCTCCGGTGTGGTGATGGTAGTGGCATCAATGTATTTATCTGCATTCTCCAGTCCTGCTTTTTTTGCAATGGCAGAAACAGTCACAGGATCATCACCGGAGATCACTTTCAGATCTACGCCCTGGTCTTTGAAAAATGCCAGGGTTTCAGGGGCATTATCCCTGATAATGTCAGTAAGCATAAATAACGCAACCGGCTTTAACCCTTCCGGAAGCTCATTCTCCCGATTCAGGTTTGGGCTATGCGCCAACACCAGAACACGTAAGCCTTCTTTTCCATAAGCAGCACACTGCTTGATCAAGTTTTCATTTCCATCCGGGAAAAGGAACTGGGCAGCACCCATCAGATAAGTTCCTTCTGTTTTAAAGGCTACACCGCTGTATTTGCGATCTGAGGAAAACGGAATGCAATGATCTACCGGCATGTCCGTTCTTCTGGAGAAGCGTTTGTGGAGTGCATCTGCGGTGGCGTTCTTGTCCTTTAAAACGGACATCATGTTTGCCATGACACGTTCGATCTCACCCATGGTCAATTCTGGCTGGGCGCCGCTGATGGCTAAATCAGTATTGACATTGCCCTGTGGATCTTGTGCTGACAGCTGTTCAGTAGTTCCCATAACAACTCCTATCTGCAATTGTGCCGCAACCACGGATACTTCAGACTGCGCCTCTGCAGCTGCCATTTCTGGAACTTTCTGAGCTTGATTCGCTGTTCCATTTATTGTACTTTCGCTTATATTCTCATTTTCTGCTTCCGGAGCCTTGATCTCCATCTCTTCCACATAGGGCTGTACCTGTTCCACGCACATAGTACCGGCTGTGATGGTTCCGGTTTTATCCAGACAGAGGGTATCCACTCTCGCCAGAGTCTCAATACAATACAATTCCTGCACCAGGGTATTCTTACGGGTCAGCGTCAGCGCACCAAGAGTCAGCGCCACACTGGTAAGGAGCACCAGTCCCTCAGGGATCATTCCAAGGACAGCAGCCACCATATTCACTACTGCATCCCGGATTCCGTTTCCCGCAATGTAATATTGCTTATAAAACAACAGCATTCCCATAGGAACTATGATCACACTTATAGTCTTCAGAATCGCATTCAGGGAATTACGAAGTTCTGAGTTATGACGTTTAAATTCCTTCGCCTCGCTGGTAATCTGAGATGCGTAATTATCCTTGCCAACGTGGATAACCTGACAGCAGGCCTCTCCGGATGTGACAAAGCTTCCTGAAAAAAGCTCGTCCCCTTCATTTTTCTGAAGGTTATCCGATTCACCGGTCAGCAGGGATTCATTGACCTCAATACTGCCCTCAAGCACCTTGGCATCTGCAGGCACCTGATCTCCTGTTTTCAGAAAAAGGATATCGTCCAGAACCAGCTTCTCCGTGGAGATAGACCATTTTTTGCCTTCACGCAAGACCACTGCCTTGCTCTCCGTAAGGATAGCCAGCTTATCCAGCGTCTTTTTCGCACGCACTTCCTGGATGATTCCGATCACTGTATTGATCACAATAATTCCCATGAACATGGAGTTCTTATAGGAACCAACCAGCAATACCATAATCATCAGAGCCAGATTCAGAAAGTTGAAAAATGTAAGCACATTCTCCCTTACGATCTGCTTATAGCTCCTTGTGTTGGGGTTCTCATTGACATTGATTTTCCCCTCTTCAATTCTTTGTTGTACCTGTTCGTTTGTCAGTCCTGTCATCGTTACTTCCTTCATTCTTATGTTTTATTTAAGGATGTTTCCGTTTTACTCTTTTTCCCATTGTATGATACCAGTGTCAAAAGGTCAAAAAACCGTTCGTGCCATTGTATTAAAATAGGGCAGATGATAACATCCGCCCTGATGAATTCTCTTTACGGTCTGCCTCATCTTTACCACCTATTTATCTGTAACGAAATAAATCTGCTTAAGGATTCGGTTTCCTGTAAAAAATATTATTCTTTTGTATCGATGACGACACTTTATAATTACTGCAGTTCGCAGTAACTATTAATACTCTTCTTCCTCTGCCTCTTCACCCTCATGGATGTCAGACTTCGGTTTCTTCAGACCTTCGATCTCAATGTGATGCTTCTGTGCGTAATCCCACAGTGCAGCATGTACAGCCTCCTCTGCAAGAAGAGAACAGTGTACTTTCACTGGCGGAAGTCCGTCCAGAGCCTCCATAACAGCCTTGTTGGTAAGCTTCATGGCTTCCTCAATAGTTTTACCTTTTACCATCTCAGTAGCCATACTGCTGGTTGCTACTGCGGCACCGCAGCCGAAGGTTTTGAATTTGCAGTCTCTGATAATATGTGTCTCGTCATCGATATCCAGGAAAATTCTCATAATATCGCCGCATTTGGCATTTCCTACTGTACCGACACCGCTTGCATTCTCTATTTCTCCAACATTACGTGGATGCTGGAAATGATCCATTACTTTCTCACTATACATCTTTTTTTCCTCCTGGCAAGTGTTTTAATCAAATTTTTTATTTTTTTTAACTATTCAGCAGGCACTATTCCGCGAGGTGTTTTTTGTGAACGTAGTTCACAGAAAACCCGAGAATGTCGGCGCGAAATCATGCAAAGCATGATTTCTGTGCATCGCGAAGCGTGTAACTGTGAAGGTACTGAACAGTTACTGTTTTTTTATAAAATCTTCATATAATGGAGACATTGATCGCAGGTAAGCTACGATTTCTTTCAGCTTATCTACTACGAAATCAGCATCTTCCATGGTAGTCTCCTCGCTTAAGGTCATACGCAGGGAACCATGCGCAATCTCATGTGGGAGTCCGATAGCCAGAAGTACATGGGACGGATCCAGGGAGCCTGATGTACAGGCGGAACCGCTGGATGCACAGATGCCATAATTGTCAAGCATGAGCAGCATGGACTCTCCTTCGATGAACTGGAAGCTTACATTTACGTTATTTGGAAGACGTTTGGTGCGGTCACCATTTAATTTCACATACGGAATCTCTTTCAGGATTCTTTCAATGAAATGATCTCTTACCTGAATCTCTTTGTCTGTACGTTCTTTCATAGTGCGGACTGCACGATCTGCAGCAACGCCGTAACCTACGATTCCAGGAACATTCTCTGTACCTGCGCGGCGCTTTCTCTCCTGCGCTCCACCATGTACAAAGGAACGTATCTTAACACCCTTGCGGATGTAAAGGAAACCGATTCCCTTCGGTCCATTCAGCTTATGTCCACTGGAGCTGAGCATATCAATTCCTAACTCATCTACATTGATCGGCACCTGTCCAAAAGCCTGTACTGCATCTGTGTGGAAAAGGATGCCATGCTCTTTGGCAATTGCACCGATTTCCCTGATCGGCTGGATAGATCCGATCTCATTGTTCGCAAACATAACAGAAATCAGAATCGTCTCTGGTGTAATAGCTTTCTCAAGCTCGTCAAGCTTCACAATACCATTCTCATCTACATCAAGATATGTGATCTTCGCTCCGCGCTCTTTCTCAAGATATTCGCAGGTGTGAAGGATTGCATGATGCTCAATTTTGGTTGTGATGATGTGGTTTCCTTTGGATTTATATGCTTCAAAGGTGGCTTTCAGTGCCCAGTTATCAGACTCTGAACCGCCAGCTGTGAAATAGATTTCTTCTTTCTTGGCACCAAGTGCATCTGCGATCTGGCCTCTTGCCTTGCTGACGCCTTCTTTGCTCTTGGATGCGAAGTCGTAAATGCTGGATGGATTTCCATACATTTCGGTAAAATAAGGAAGCATTGCTTCTACTACTTCCGGAGCGGTCTTGGTAGTAGCCGCATTATCCAGATATATCATTTTTCCCATTTTTCTTCCTCCTGGTTTATTGGTATCAATTCGATATGAAAGACTCCCGGGAAAGGGTTATTTCATCTATCTCCTTAGGTACTTTTCTATTTCCTAGTATTTCGCTTGGATTTCTATCCCACTTTACCAGATAATAACAGTTCTGTCAAGGCACATTTACAGCATAAACTAATTAAAAGGATGAAGAGGATAGGCGGATTCTTATGTCTGACAAACTTTTTATCAAAGGAACCCTGATTCTTACTCTTACCGGCCTTGTCAGCCGCCTGATGGGTTTCTTCTATAGAATATTCTTATCTCATACTATTGGTGCACAGGGAGTTGGAATTTACCAGCTTACGCTTCCGGTTCACGCAATCGTACTGGCAGCCTGCTGTATGGGCATTCAGGCTGCTATTTCCAGGCTGTGTGCCTCTTTCACTGCCCTTGGAAAAGAAAAAGAGTCCAGAGATGCGTTGCTTCTTGGAACATTTCTTTCGATGGCACTTTGCGGACTTTTATCTTTTCTGGTCTATTGGAATGCAGATTTTGTGGCTTCTGCCTTGTTAAAAGAGCCGCGTACTGCGGTTCTGCTTCGTATTCTTGCCTTTAGTTTTCCTTTTTCAGCCTTGCATTCATGCGTAAACAGCTTTTATTATGCCAGAAAAACGACTGGAATTCCAGCTTTTATCCTGCTTCTTGAGCAGACTTCCCGGATCGGCAGCACTTACGTGATCTACCTGATTCTGATTTCCCAGAAAAAAGAGATTACCCCTGTAATAGCGGCCGGAGGTGCACTTTTCAGTGAGCTTACAGCCACTGCAGCATGTATGCTGGCACTTGGACTGGATTTTTCCAGGGAAAATTACAAACCAGGCACCGGACTGCTTCAACGTATTTTACGAGTATTTTTCTGTATGAGCAAAGGTGCTCACAGAAATTCACCTTCTGCTGTAAAATATATTTCACATATACAACCAGCTTCTGTCAAAAACAATACTGCCACTTCCATAAATGCTCTTATAAAAGGAATCGCCCAGATTGCAGTTCCCCACTCTGTCAACCGGCTGCTGCTTACCTTACTCTCTGGCATCGAAATGGTTCTTATTCCCCAAAGACTGCTTCTGGCTGGAATAAATCGGACTGATTCCCTGTCTGTGTACGGAATTTTTACCGGAATGGCGCTGCCGCTGATTCTTTTCCCGGCGACACTGACAAATTCTGCCTCTGTTATGCTGATGCCTTCTGTGGCTGGTTTACAGGCCCTCGGTCATGAAAAAAAAATTCGGCATGTGATCCGCCGCACCTGTGAAAACTGCTTTTTCTTCGGAGGTTTCTGTACATTCTTTTTCTTTATTTTCGGAAAATCACTGGGAAATTTTCTTTTTCACAGCGAAACTGCGGGGATTTATATAAGAACGTTAGCTTTTATCTGCCCTTTTCTTTATACAAATACTGCACTGGAAAGTATTCTGAACGGTCTCGGGCGCCCAGATGCCTGCCTATTTCACAATATTGCAGGAGTGTGTATCCGAATTGGATTTGTTTTCTTTTCTATTCCTGTGCTTGGAATCCGTGGATATTTTTACGGAATGCTCCTTTCCCAACTGATTCTTACCTTGCTTCATTTCATTTATCTAAACAGACTGGAGCATGTTTGAAAAATCATTCCCGCAATTTGCCTATCGACATTTTTTCCATCATAGTCTATAATATTGAATCGAAAATAAATTTTGCCGATAAAAGGAGAAAATACCATGGGATTTGAATTCATCAAAAAGCTTCCAACCCCCGACGAGATCCGCAACCAATATCCCATTGATGCAAAGATCAAGGCACTGAAAGAGAAACGTGATCAGGAAATCCGTGACGTATTCACCGGAAAATCCGATAAATTTCTTGCAATCATTGGTCCCTGTTCTGCAGATAATGAAGATGCTGTATGCGACTATCTGCTGAGACTTCGCAAAGTTCAGGACAAGATCGCGGATAAAGTTTTAATCATTCCTCGTGTTTATACAAATAAACCTCGTACTACCGGAGAGGGTTATAAAGGAATGGTTCACCAGCCAGATCCGGAGAAAAAACCTAATATGCTTGCCGGTCTTGTTGCCATCCGAAAAATGCACATCCGTGCTATTGAAGAGAGCGGATTTACCTGTGCGGACGAGATGCTTTACCCAGAGAACTGGCGTTACCTTTCCGATCTGCTTTCCTATGTTGCTGTAGGAGCACGTTCTGTTGAGGATCAGCAGCACCGTCTCACTGTCAGCGGTATGGATGTTCCGGCGGGAATGAAGAATCCTACAAGTGGTGACTTCAGTGTTATGCTGAACTCTGTTGTTGCAGCTCAGGGCAGCCATACATTTATCTACAGGGGATGGGAAGTTGAAACTACAGGAAATGAGTTGACACATACCATTCTTCGTGGTGCTGTAAACAAACACGGAGAGGCTATTCCTAATTACCATTACGAAGATCTTCGTCTTCTTTTCGAGAAATATTCCGCTAAGAACCTGAAGAATATGGCTACCATCGTGGATACCAACCATTCCAACTCCAACAAGCAGTATGAGCAGCAGATCCGTATTGCCAAAGAAGTTCTTCACAGCCGTCAGGTTGATTCTGATGTTCGTGGGCTGGTAAAGGGTCTTATGATCGAAAGCTACATTGAGCCAGGCAATCAGAAGATCGGACCAAACCATGTATATGGTAAATCCATTACAGATGCTTGTCTTGGATGGGAAGAATCTGAGAAGCTGCTTTATACAATCGCTGAGATGTGCTAGCGCCTGTTTGAAAAATCATTTCCGCAATCTACACGCCCCACTTTGCGGTATATTTTCAGAAATAAAATTTATTTATCTCCTGTATTCTGATTTCGGAATGCGGGAGATTTTTCAGACACGCTCTAATATCTTTCGATAGAATTTTCGGTCAAACATTTTTATAATACAAGAAAGAATCTTACTTTGCAGAATTTTCATTACATAAAAAAGAATCCTGCTTGCAGGATTCTCCGCCTGCGGCGGGTCGCCTCGAGCGACAACTACCTTTCCGCCGCAGTGCGATCCTGCCCGGTAGGGCTTTTTATGTAATAGGAAATTCCAACGGAATTTCCTATTACATAAAAAACTGCCCACAGATCTCTCCCATGGACAGTTATCATCTTATTCGCTCTTCTCAATGTCTTGGATGTGCTTTCATATACACATCTCGCATCCGGTTAATATTCATGCTTAAATATACCTGAGTCGTAGAAATATCGGAATGTCCCAGCATTTCCTGGACGCTTCGGATGTCTGCTCCATTCTGCAGCATATGTACTGCAAAAGAATGTCTCAATGTATGTGGCGTAATATCTCTGTGAATTCCAGCCTCCTGGGCATAGCCTTTCAGCATTTTCCAGAATCCCTGACGGCTCATGGCCTTACCGGAGCAATTTGTGAACAGCGCATGCTCTGAATCATCTTTCACAAATACCTTACGTCCCTCTTCAAGATAAAGATTCAACGCTTCCTTGCTTACATTTCCAATCGGAATGATACGCTCTTTATTCTCCTGGCAAACCACATAGCCAAGCTGAAGGTTTACATCTGTGGTCTCCAGATGGATCAGTTCGCTGACACGCATACCAGTGGCATATAAAAGCTCTAACATAGCCTTATCCCGAATTCCCTTAGGCGTAGTCAGATCTGGCTGCTTCAAAAGATCGTCAACTTCCTGAATACTGAGAATCTCCGGAAGCTTCTTCTCTACCTTTGGAGATTTCAGATTATCTGTGGGGTTCTCTTCCATCTTCCTAAGTGCAAACATGTGTTGAAAAAAAGCACGCATGGAAGCAACACTTCTTGAAATAGTGGATGACGCGAAGTTCTCTTTCTCCATATAATCCATGTATCCCATAAGATCAAATTCACGGACATCTTCCGCTTTCATAATCCCCTTCATTTCCAGGTATGCAGCCATCTTGTTCAGATCACGCTGATAGGAAACCTCTGTATTCTGGGATGTTTTTTTCGTATTATGTAAGTATTCAATAAACTCGCGTATTTCCTGTTCCATATTGTTTACTTCCTGTCTCTTTTGTTATAAATTCATTTCATATAGCCCATGATCATACTGCTTTAGACCATGTTTGAAAAAGATTCTGGAGCGTGTTTGAAAAAGGCTTTCTGTAAGATGTGCGTCACAATTTGTGGGAGATTTCGCCCGGAATTCCTATTGTCCATTGCATTTGCTCTTTCACGCTTTATTGCAGGAACGGGCTACCTCCCCACAATAACTGATCTTAAAATGTATTTGTATTATACTTTGTAATTGACATAAAATCAAACCTTTTTTTCGGCCAAAAATCGTATAAAAACAAGCTTTTTTTGCCCATTTTACAAAATAGCGTCGCTTTTATGGTAACCAATACTATATCTTGTATTTTTCATATTATTCTCATTCAAAAAATTTCGAAAAATCCAGAATTTTGTTTAAAATCCATGGATTTACACGCCATTCCAAAAGAATTCCCACACCGTATAAAGCTGTATATAAGAGCACTTTCAGGAGATAAGCGCTTACTTTCTGTGGAAAAATTCCATGATTGCGCCAGATTCCCATAGATTCCCTGTAGACCATCTGATACACCGAATCCCATAATGGCAGATAGATCAGATAATGCGGAAAAAGAAGTGCTACGGCAACTGCGCCTCCGGTAAGTCCGAACTGCAGAATAGACATGGAAAATACGATTCCCAGTCCAATCCCGGTAAAAAACATCGCCATAATTGCCATAGGGACTCCAAATACAGTAAAACCACAGATTAGAGAAAGGAAAAAAATCCCACCGCGCATCCAGAGAATCTGCAAAAGATAATCGATTCCTCCTGCTTCTGTTTTCCCATAGGTTTCCAAAAGGTACACTGCGGAAAATGCCTGCTGCTTCCAGGAAAAACGGTATATAAAGTTCGGGATCAGCATTCCTGCAAGAAATCCTGCAAGCAGCAAAGTCAGTCCTGGAAAAAAACTTTTCTTTTTGATACTGAGTAAATTTTCCATATATTCACCCTGTACCATTGTACGCAAGCGATGATTTGATTATGAATTACATAAAAAAATTCTTTTTGATTTTCCATGAATCAGCCCATGCAAGCATAGCTCGTTCATGGCTGCCGTCCGGGACTTTCATAATAAAAACCGCCTCCGCATCCTTCATATAGTATGAAAAATGCGGAAGCGGTTTCTTAATATTTCTTAATGTAAATTAACTCCGATTATTTGGCATAATCAACAGCTCTGCTCTCGCGGATCACATTGACTTTGATCTGACCCGGATACTCAAGCTCAGCCTCAATCTGCTTCGCTATGTCTCTTGCGAGAAGTACCATCTCAGAATCATTCACATGCTCAGGAACTACCATAACACGGATTTCTCTACCAGCCTGGATTGCAAAGGATTTCTCAACCCCCTTGAACTGATTGGTAATATCCTCAAGCTGCTTCAGTCTGTTGGTATAAGTCTCCAGTGTCTCTCTTCTGGCACCTGGACGCGCCGCGGAAATCGCATCTGCTGCCTGCACGATACAGGCAATAAGGCTCTCTGGCTCCACATCACCGTGGTGTGCTGCTACCGCATTGATCACAATAGGTGATTCCTTATATTTCTTACAAAGGTTTACACCAATCTCAATATGGGATCCCTCAACTTCATGGTCAATAGATTTACCGATATCATGAAGCAGACCGGCACGTTTCGCCATGCGCACGTCTACACCAATTTCACCGGCAAGCAGACCGGAAAGCTGTGCTACTTCAATAGAATGCTTCAGCGCATTCTGTCCATAACTTGAACGGAATTTCATACGTCCAAGAAGTTTCAGAAGCTCTGGATGAATACCATGAACTCCAACATCCATAGCTGCATTCTCGCCATCCTCGCGGATCTGAGTTTCAACTTCTTTCTGTGCCTTCTCAACCATTTCCTCGATTCTGGCCGGATGGATACGTCCATCTACGATCAGTTTCTCAAGTGCTACTCTTGCCACTTCACGTCTGATAGGATCAAATGATGAGAGAACTACTGCCTCAGGAGTATCATCAATGATAAGGTCTACACCTGTCAGGGTCTCCATAGTACGAATATTACGTCCCTCACGTCCGATAATACGTCCCTTCATCTCATCGCTTGGAAGCTGCACTACGGAAATAGTAGTCTCGGCAACATGGTCTACCGCACATTTCTGAATGGCATTTACCACATATTCCTTGGCTTTCTTTCCTGCCTCTTCCTTCGCCTGGCTCTCAAGTTCCTTGTAAAGTCTGGCAACATCAACTTTAACATCGTCTTCCACAGATCTGAGCAATTCTTCTTTTGCCTGTTCGGAGGTCAGACCGGAAACACGTTCCAGTTCCTGTACTCCTTTCAGCTCGAGTTCATCTACTCTCTTTTCTTTCTTCTGCAATTCAGCAAATCTCGCTGTGCACTCTGCCTCGCGCTTTTCAACTGCTTCAGCTTTCTTATCAACGGTTTCTTCCTTCGATAAGACACGCTTCTCATATTTCTGCAGTTCGTTTCTACGTTCCTTGGTTTCCTTCTCCAGTTCGTTCTTTGTACGGAGAGATTCTTCCTTTACTTCCAATAAAGTTTCACGTTTCTTTGTTTCGGCCGCTTTTAAGGCTTCATCAATGATGCCTCTGGCCTTTTCTTCAGCTGACCCAATCGTTTCTGCGTCTTTCTTAACTTTGTTATCCACAGAAACTTTACTAGTAATAGGAACTGCAATCAGTAGAGTGGCTACTACAGCGACAACTGCAACAATAATTGTTGTCACAGGAGCACCTCCTCAATATTTAGTTTTCATTGTGCAATCACAACAATACAAGTTTATCTTTTTTTTAGAATTATGTCAAGTTTTTCTACACAAAAACAAAATTTAAATTTCCAAAGAAACGTCTAGCGTTACTGTTCACTCCACGACCAGTAACACGCTTCGCGATGCACAGAAAGAATCCGGCAATTTATCAATAGCTTCTCTCACAGGTAATATTCATGTCTTCCAGCACGTGGGAAATATCTCCATAGGAAAAACCTCTTCGAAGAAGAAATCCCTGGAGGCGGCGCATCCCCTTCTCGTCCAGGGCAGTACCAGGCTGACACTTTTTCTCTACTGTAGTTCGGAGAATGGCCAGTTCATCTGGCTCTTCAATCTCTGCTGCCTCTTCCCAGGCTGCAAGGGCAGTCTCGCGGTCAATTCCTTTCCCTGAAAGCTCCTGGAGAATCTTCTGACGGCTCTTGGTTCCCATGCGGAAGGAAATATAATTCATGGCATAGCGGTAATCGTTCAGATACCCATAGGAACGCACATAGTTCATGGCATCCTCTGTGGCTTCTGCTGAAAAGCCTGCCTGACGCAGCCGGTCAGACAGGCCTTTCTCTGTACGGTCCATATGCTCCAGAAGAAGCATTGCCTTTCTTCTGGCATTCTTTTGCTCTTCAGGTGTAACCGCCATATTTTATTCCTCTTCTGCTGCCGGAGCGTCAGATTCTGGTGTAGTTTCTTCTTGCTTCACATCCTGCTGCTCTTCCTCCTCACCTGGAAGAAGGTGATAATGGATACGAACCTTGCGTTCAATCTCATCGCAGATGTCCGGATGCTCTTTCAGGAACAGCTTGGCATTCTCACGTCCCTGGCCGATCTTATTTCCTTCGTATGCATACCATGCACCGCTCTTATTCACAATGGAATTCTCAGCAGCAAGATCAAGGATATCCCCTTCCTTGGAGATGCCGGTACCAAACATAATATCAAACTCAGCCTGCTTAAATGGCGGAGCAACCTTATTCTTAACAACCTTGATCCTGGTGTGGTTTCCAACCATCTCGCCGCCCTGCTTCAATGTCTCTACACGGCGTACATCAAGACGTATGGATGAATAGAACTTAAGGGCACGTCCACCAGTAGTTGTCTCCGGGTTACCAAACATAACACCAACCTTCTCACGGAGCTGGTTGATAAAGATCACAACGCAGTTAGACTTACTGATAATAGCGGTCAGCTTACGAAGTGCCTGTGACATCAGACGTGCCTGCAAACCTACATGACTGTCTCCCATGTCACCATCAATCTCTGCCTTGGGAACCAGAGCTGCAACGGAATCCACGATGATAATGTCAACTGCACCGGAACGAACCATGGTCTCTGTAATCTCCAGAGCCTGCTCACCATTATCCGGCTGGGAAATGTAAAGATTATCAATATCTACGCCGATGTTCTTCGCATATACAGGGTCAAGAGCATGCTCGGCATCGATAAAACCGGCAATTCCGCCTCTTTTCTGAACCTCGGCTACCATATGTAATGCAACAGTGGTCTTACCACTGGACTCTGGTCCGTAGATTTCTATAATACGTCCCTTCGGCACACCGCCTACCCCAAGTGCAATGTCAAGGCTCAGGGAACCGGTAGGAACAGTCTCCACCTGCATATTGGCACTGGACTCACCCAGTTTCATTACAGAGCCCTTGCCATATTGCTTCTCAATATGTCCAAGAGCCGCTTCCAGCGCTTTCTTCTTCTCTTCATTTATCATTATTCCGATCTCCTATTCTTAATAATCAGACAAGTCCGTAGTAATTTCTGTAATCATTAACCGGACTGTATAACCTGTTACCATTCACAAAAGGCACCTGGCAGAACCTTATCCGTGAACAGCAGCCAAGATCTGTTACTGTTCACTCCGTTCACAGTAACGCGCTTCGCGATGCACAGAAATCATGCAAAGCATGATTTCGCGCCGCAATTCTCGGGTTTTCTGTGAACTTTGTTCACAAAAACACCTCGCGGAACATTACCAGTGAACAGCAGCCAGGATCTTCTTGCTTGCGCAAATACGAACCTATGTTCGTTTCTCTGTAGTACATACTATCTTAAATCAGTTCACTTGTCAAGCCCCTACTCGCCATATAAAAATTTTATTTTTCATGTTAAGCCAAACGAACTGTAAAGTTATTTTCACCGGTGGAATCATCCCGGAATACGGGTGTGAAATTCTTGTATACCCGGAGACAGACAAAACTCCGGTAAATTTTGAAATGAATCGTATACGACTTTTATATTGTCGTTTTCCTGTCAGTAATTCTACTATATAGCAAAACATCCGGAATTACAAGAATTATTTCCTGCAACCCGGATGTTATTTACTATCTCATTACTGTTCACTCCGTGACCAGTAACACTAGCCCCTCTTATCCCTGGCTAAGCACGCTTCTGACATGATCCACTTCTTCCCTTGTTGCCTGAGCTGCCGGCACATAATAGCCTCTTGCACGGGCAATCTGGTAAATCTCCTCCTGGGACATCTCGCACTGATTTCTCATCTGTTTTAAGGTTTGTTTCAGCTGAGGATTCTCTGTCTGAGGGATCATCTCCCCATAACGGGTCAGTTCACCGTTAATTCCGGCAAGGGTATCTGCTACCATCACTTTTTCATTCATCTGCGGCACCTCCTACTGTAAATACTGCATAAGCTGATTTTTGCAGTCCACTGCCGACTGAGCAGACTTCTGGAAAAACTGTTTTACCTGGGCATCTGTAGCCTTACTTGCATACTCCTCCATTTTACAATGGGTGGTGTCAAATCCGCCGATCAGGTGACGTAAATTCTGTAGATCCAGTTCTGAAATTTGGTTCATATAACCTGCCTCCTGTTAAAATATGTTACTGTTCACTCCGTTCACAGCAACGCGCTTCGCGATGCACAGAAATCATGCATTTGCATGCTTTCTCGCCGCACTTCTCGGGTTTTCTGTGAACTACGTTCACAAAAAACACCTCGCGGAATGTTACCAGTGAACAGTAACTAAAATATTTCTGTAGCGAAAACCAACAGTATGGAACCTTTGTTTTCGACAGCCTTCAAATGTCCATATATACAAAATACAGGAGAAAATTAATCTCTCCTGTATCCTGAGGCGGACACTTTACAGAAAGTAGTATGTCCGAATTTCATCTTATTATGTACCGTATATATTATGTACCATATATATCTATATCCGTACTTTAAATGGCATATTTCTTACAGAATCCTTATTCCCCGATCAGCCAGTTGTACATCTCTTCATACTGACGTGCGGAATTACTCCATGAGAAATCCTTTGCCATAGCCCGGTCTACCATCTTATTCCATTCGCGCTTCTTGTCATAGTAAATGTGCTCTGCATAGCGGATCGTGGAAAGCATCTCATGTGCATTGTAATTGCTGAATGAAAATCCGGTTCCGGTTCCTTCGAATTCATTGTAAGGCTCTACCGTATCCTTCAGACCACCTGTCTCTCTGACGATTGGAAGAGTACCATAACGAAGGCTCATCAGCTGGCTCAGACCGCATGGCTCAAACAATGACGGCATCAGAAATGCATCAGAAGCTGCATAGATTCTGTGAGACATGCTCTCATCGTAATAAATCTGTGCAGAAACCTTGCCATGATATTTCCAGTCAAAGTGACGGAACATATTCTCATAGCGCTCATCTCCTGTGCCAAGAGCTACAATCTGTACACTATCCTGACAAAGCTCGTCCATGATATAAGCGATCAGGTCAAATCCCTTCTGATCTGTCAGACGGGAAACAATACCGATCATCATAGCCTTCGGATCCTGCTCAAGTCCTAAATCTTTCTGTAGCTGGATCTTATTCTTAACCTTCTCCTTACGGAAGGTGGTAGCATTATAACGAGCTGACAGATTAATATCTGTCTCCGGATTAAAATCATTATAATCAATACCATTTACAATACCACGCAGACTGTTGGAGCGTGCACGGAGCAGTCCGTCCAGACCTTCGCCATAGAACGGTGTCTTGATCTCATCTGCATATGTATTACTTACTGTAGTAACAGCATCTGCAAATACAATACCACCCTTCAGGAAGTTGCCATCCTTGTATGCTTCCAGCTTATCCGGTGTAAAATAGTAATCGGAAAGTCCTGTAAGCTCCTTGATCGTCTTCACATCATATACACCCTGGAATTTCAGGTTATGTATGGTCATGATGGTCTTAATTCCCCAGAAGAACTGATTCTGCTGGAAGCTGTCGTGCAGATAAACCGGAACAAGACCTGTCTGCCAGTCATGGCAGTGAATAATGTCCGGGCGGAAATCAATTACCGGAAGTACGGAAAGCACTGCCTTGGAGAAGAATGCAAATTTCTCCAGATCCCACGGAGCACTGTCATATGGCTTCGGTCCACTGAAATAATACTCATTATCTATAAAGTAGAACTTAATGCCATCATACTCCATCTGAAGAATACCTACATAACAGTTTTTGTATCCAAGATCCATGTAGAAGTGTGTGACATATTCCATTTTATCTTTCCATTCCTGCTTCATGCAGGCATATTTCGGTAAGATCACGCGAATATCAAAATAACGTTTATCAAAGCATTTCGGCAGTGAGCCGGCTACATCAGCCAATCCTCCGGTCTTAATGAAAGGCACTGCCTCTGATGTTGCAAAAAGAATTCTTTTCATCCAAAAAACCCTCCTTAGTAATAGCAAATAGCGTTACTGCCACTTAATGCCAGTAACCTGCTTCTGTCTTTTATTATACCCCAAATTCGGCTCATTGGAAAGAACGATTTTTATATTCCAGTCTGATTTTGTCAGCAATCAGTGCAATAAACTCGGAATTGGTAGGTTTTCCTTTCCCATTGCTCACTGTATAGCCAAACAGCTGGTCAATGGTATCCATTTTTCCACGGCTCCATGCAACTTCAATGGCATGGCGGATAGCCCGCTCCACGCGGCTTGGCGTTGTCTGATGGCGTTTGGCTATGGTTGGGTATAAAATTTTTGTAATAGAATTCAGCATTTCCATGTCATTTACGGATAAAATAATAGCATCCCGCAGATACTGATAACCTTTAATATGTGCAGGTACTCCGATTTCATGTATGATATCTGTCACATCCGTTTCCAGATTTCCTGAATTGTAAGTATTTTCCTCTTCCTTTTGTCTTGGACGGTTCATTTCCCTGGCGCGTCTCTCTCCCGCCCGGCGGATGTGTTTAATTCGGTTCAGCAGCATTTTGTTGTCAAAAGGCTTCAGCATAAAATAATCTGCTCCAAGATCAAAAGCGTCCTCTGTGATCCGCTCCTGTCCCACTGCCGAAACCACAATAAATGACGGCACTTTTTTCAAATTTTCATCGTGACTGAAGCGCTCCATCACTGAAAGTCCGTCTACTTTTGGCATGATAATATCCAGTACAACCACGTCAGGCTGTTTTTCCTTTATGATGTTACAGATTTCTTCTCCATTATGTGCTTTTCCAACCAGTTTCAGTTCTTCGTCCTGATCAATGATCTTACTCAGTACCTCCACCATTTTCTCATTATCGTCCGCAATTGCCACATTCAATTTTTCCATGAGGCCATTCTCCTTCTACTATTTTGAAAATTCTCCGGCAATCCACAGCCGGAAAGTTGCTATATTTCTGATATCAGGAAGCAAACGCGTTTTTCTTCCCAATATCTTCCTATCACCTGTACAAAACAGCAGGGCCCTGTTTGCTCTTGCACATTTTTCAGAAAAATTTTCCTTTGCTGTAACAACGTCTATTATAGTGGAACTGCCATGGGGAAATCAAGCCGAAACTGCCGTTTTTACTGCATTTTCGTTCGATTAGTTTCGAGCTTTTTTGCGTCTTTTAACGACAATAATTTCATTTTTTCTGAGGGGATTTTTATATTAAGACAGCGTTTTACACCGACTCTCAATTTAACACAGTTTATTTTTTTCGCGTTTTATGATTGAAAGATATGGAACAGGTTCATAAAAATACAAGAGTGAAATCATGATTTTTCTCCATACTAGTACAGTGAAAATTAAGTTTCTGCTATATTGACACAGTATATGAAAAATCAGACAAGTCACTATAGCGGTTACTTAATATTTGCTGTACCAGCACAGTGAAAAACAAAAGAAAAGGATGTGAAAACATGTACCAGAAACGAAAATACAAACATTTTATCCTGCTCTGTCTTGTCCTTGACCTTCTGACAATGGTATTTCTGGGATATCGTTATCTGGACCGGAAAATTCCGGATGAAATACACATTGACAAAAATTCAGGACTTGACCTTTCCCAGATTTCCAATCTTCCTTTTGTATCTTTCGGAGATACAATCACTACTTCCGGGGAAGGCAGCTACCAACTGCCTTGCAGACTTTTTGGAAAAATAGCTTTCAAGAATATTAAAGTGAAACCAACAGAGGCAGACACCATTCTGGTCAGCGGCAGCACAGTGGGGATTTACATGGAAACAGACGGAGTTCTTGTGATCGACACCGGAGAAATCCTTTCTAAAAATGGGCAGATGCAGGATCCGGCAAAAAATATTTTAAAGCCTGGCGATTATATTGTTGCACTAAATGAGCAGAAAATATCCTGCAAGCAGGATTTAATTAACGATCTGGAAACTATTGATGGAAAGCCTGTTACGGTAAGCGTGCGAAGAAATAACAGTACCATTCCGGTCTCTCTCTCCCCGGCACAGGATGCTTCCGGAAAGTACAAGCTTGGAATCTGGGTCCGGGATGACACCCAGGGAATCGGAACCCTTACCTATGTAACAAAAGACGGAAATTTCGGTGCTCTTGGCCATGGAATCAGCGATATCGACACAGGAAATCTTTTGTCAATAAAGGGAGGAAATCTTTACTGTGCCCAGATTCTCGGAGTGCAAAAAGGGGAAAAAGGAAGTCCCGGAGAACTTTCCGGGCTGATCCGTTACAGAAATGACAATGTGATCGGACAGATTCGTGTAAATAGTTCAAATGGAATTTACGGCAGTTTCACCAGCAGTTCTGGCAATAATATTACAGAGCTCCAGGCCGCAGCTTCTGCTTCAGATGATACGGTCAATGCTTCTGAAAGCTTTAACCAGTCCAAAACTTCTTTCTGGGATTTTGCAGACAGTTTTTCCGGAAATGATTCTCTGCCAATTTCCCTCCGCCAGATGAAAATCGGCTACAAACAGGAAGTACAGACCGGTCCGGCTTCCATTCTGTGTGATGTAGGTAATGGAGTAAAAGAATACGATGCAGAAATCACCAGAATCGACATGAACCACGAGGACACTAACAAAAGTTTCGTCATCCATATCACCGATCAGCGGCTTCTTAACACCACCGGCGGCATTGTCCAGGGCATGTCAGGCAGTCCCATCCTGCAAAATGGAAAAGTAATCGGTGCGGTAACCCACGTTTTTGTCCAGGATGCGGCAAGTGGGTATGGAATTTTTATTGAAAACATGCTGGAGCGTGTCTGAAAAAGGCTTTCTGCAAGATGTGCGTCACAATTTGTGGGAGATTTTGCCCGGATGAGGGCGCCGTAGTGGACTACGGCAACTGAATTCGGGCAAAATATACCGCAAAGTGGGGCGTGCAGATTGCGGGAATGATTTTTCAGACTCGCTCCGGAGCCTGCCTGAAAAAGCTTCTGATATACTCAGAAATCCCCTGTCAGACAGGAGCCTGTCTCACAGAGGATTTCAACTTACATGTTTGAAAACTCATTTTCTCAATCTACAAAAAGGAATTATGCCTTGCACTCCCTGGCCAGTTTTTTCATCTCCCTTGCATTTTCCAGCACAGCGCCAGTGATCTGGGCACCCCCAAGAAGACGGGCCAGTTCGCGGATGGAGGCTTCTTCATCAAGGGGATGGATCTGAGTGGTGGTCTTGGTGCCTTCAACCTGCTTCTCGATCTCAAAATGGGAATCTGCCATGGCTGCGATCTGGGGAAGATGGGTAATGCAGAGCACCTGATGATGATGCCCGATCACTGCCATTTTCTCAGAAACCTTCTGAGCAGTGCGTCCGCTGATTCCCGTATCTATTTCATCGAAAATCAGTGTTTCGATCTGGTCACGATCTGCCAGGATTGCCTTCAGGGCAAGCATAATTCTGGAAAGCTCACCGCCGGATACGATTTTACCAAGGGGCTTCAGACTTTCTCCCGGATTTGTGGAAATTTCATACTGAATTTCATCATAACCATTCTCTGTAAAACTGCTTCTTCTGGAAAACGTGATGGCAAACTGTACATCCAGAAAATTTAAGTCTTTTAATCCCTGAATTACCTTTTCCTCCAGCTGATGGCTGTATTCTTTACGAACCTCCGAAAGACGGCTGCAGGCTGTTTCCAGCTTTTTCTCTGCCTTTTTCAGTTCTTCCCTGGCAGCCTCAAAAATTTCTTCATACTTCTGAAGTTTGTTCAGCTTTTCCTGCTGTTTTTTCTGGTATTCCTGAATTTCTTCGATACGCTGACCGTATTTGGCTTTCAGACCATTGAGCAGATCCAGGCGGTGCTCTGTCTCATAAAATACGGACTCATCAAAAGTCATGTCATCCATATAGGAGGACAGCTCCCTGTTAAAATCATTGAGAAGTCCGTCCACTTCGCTTAAGGTCTGGGAAAGGGATTCCAGCTGTTCATCGTACTCTGTCACTCTGGAAAGCTCCCGAAGAGCCTCTCCCACTGCTTCCCCGGCTCCCTGTCCGTCATATCCGGTAAGGGCATGGGCACTTTGCAGGGAATCGATAATTCTGCGTCCATTGGAGAGCTTTCGATACTGCTTTTCCAATTCTTCGTCTTCTCCTGGAACCAGAGATGCTTTCTCAATCTCATTGATCTCAAATTCCAGAAAAGCCATTTCCCGATTCTTCTGCTCTTCGTCCATATCAAGGGATTTCAGTTCTGCCTGACATTTCTTATATTCCTGATAGGCAGCTTTCACCTTCTCTTTTTCCGGAAAGATTTTCTCACGGCCATAAGCGTCCAGGATTTCCAGCTGTTTCTCCTCATAGAGAAGGGACTGGTGCTCATGCTGCCCGTGAATGTCAAGAAGACAGGCTGCAGCGGCCTTCATCTGGCTGACAGTGCTTGTCTCCCCATTTATCTTATTAATGCTCCTGCCGTCCATGATTTTTCTTGACATGAGGATCTGTCCGTCCTCCGGATAAATATCAAGTGCGGCAAGTGCTTCTTTTGCTTTCGTATTTTCAACCTGAAATAAAAGCTCTACCAGTGCATAGGGCGCATTTTCCCTGATCATGCTTCTGGATGTCTTTCCTCCCAGGATCAGCTGCATGGAACCGAGAAGAATGGACTTACCGGCACCAGTCTCACCGGTGAGGATATTCAGCCCTGGTCCGAATTCCACTTCAATTTCATCTATGAGTGCAAGGTTTTTTACGTGTAAATGTACTAACAAGGTTGACCTCCTTACGTTACTGTATATTCAAATGGACAGTAACTCCTTACTCTTTTCTCATACCCTTATAAACAGGCCTAAATGCCCATATGTAATGTCAGGCAACGCTATGCTTCAAAGCCACACATGCCCTTCAGATAGTAACAATCGAGCAGGAAATTCCTGCCCGATCCACTTTATGTTCTCAGTCAGCTCTGAAACCCGATTGAAAATTCCGGTCATGCAAACTGTTTCCATTTTTATCTTCTGTTCAAAATACTGCCCAGCTTCTCCATGACACCCTCCGCCAGCTCAGAGCTTTTGCAGGCACACATAATCGTGTCATCTCCTGCAATACAGCCCAGGATTTCCGGCCATTTCAAGGCATCCAGAGCTGTGGCAACTCCCATTGCCATTCCGGTAACTGTTTTGATCACTACCAGATTCTGTCCAACCTCAATGGACACAACCGCATCATTTAACACTCTTGTATACTGGTCCCCAAGCCCTGGCTGTGTATCCTGCAGGATGGCATAGCGGGATTTCCCGTCTTTTCCTGCAACCTTGGTCATTTTCAGTGCACGGATATCTCGTGAAACCGTAGCCTGTGTCACCTTAAAACCGGCTTCATTCAATCTGGCTGCAAGCTCTTCCTGTGTATCTATGTCATATTCTTTTATCAGTTCGATAATTTTCTCATGTCTTGCTAATTTCACTTCTTAACCTCCCCTGCAAAGATTTTCTGCCCTGAAGTCTGTTAAAAAAGGCTGTCACTTACAATACCCCTTTTTCAAACAAGCTCTAAATGAACCTTTGCAACGCATTCTGAAAATGATATTATCAATAAAATTCCCATACTATAATTAATACTTATAATAATATTTGTATTCTAACGCATTAAAAAAAATCAGCTATCCCTCATTTTTTGTCTCAACACTTCAACAAAACTAAGATGATTCAGCTTCAAAATCCTGGTTTTCACCTCTGCCTTTCGGATCACAATCTTATCTCCTGTGATCATTGGAATCTCAGAATCCCCATCAAAAGAAGCCAGTCCTTTTTCACAATCCTGGTGACGTCCCTCTCCCATTTCCACCGTGATCACATCTTCCGCCGGGAAAACAATGCTTCGGCTGTTCAAAGTGTGTGGCGCGATCGGTGTCATAATCGTCATCTCTCCACTTGGTGAAACAATAGGACCGCCAACAGAAAGGCTGTATCCTGTCGAACCTGTAGGTGTGGAAATAATAATTCCATCAGCGTTATAAGAGTTCAGATATTCGTCATTGACAAAATTTTTAAATCTTACAACACGAAGGGGACCTTCCCTTGCAATTACAATGTCGTTTAAGGCAATATCCTTGCCAATGACCCTGTCTCCCCGGTAAACAGTCCCGGAGAGCATCATTCTCTCTTCCACCTCGTAGACATCCTCCGTAAGCTTGTCAAGAGCCTGGTATACAGACTGCCTGTCCACCTCAGCCAGAAAGCCCAGATTTCCAAGATTGACTCCCAGAAGGGGAATCTGACTGCGCTTCTTATCGTGAGCCGCCTGAATGTCTCTGGCAGCCTGAAGAAGGGTTCCATCACCGCCAAGTACGATAATGCACTGTGTTTCTTCCGGAATCTTTCTTGGATCCGTATAGTGGAACAGACCTGCAGTCTGTCTTCCTGCAAGCTGAACTTCACAGTGTCCGCCTCTTTTTCCAAGATAATCCACTACCCGGTCTGTAAATTCCAGATTTTTATCTTTTTCATTGTTGGTTATAATATAAAACTTATTCATACCAAAGTCCTGTATCTGTTTACTGCCCCTGTAAGCAACAGCATTCAACTGCATACTATTTTTCTGCCGGTTTATCCAATGCTCCGTGTGCCTGTGCAACCACATCCTCCACTTTCACAGTAAGACTGTCCGGAACCTCCGTTCCCTCCGGTCTTTTCTTCAGATGCAGAAGATATTCAATATTTCCCTCTGGTCCTTTGATCGGAGAAAAAGAAAGATGGCATGGCTCGAGGGAAATACTCATGGCGAAATCCCTCACCTTCTCTATCACTTCCTCGTGTACAGCAGGATCACGGACAACCCCTTTCTTTCCCACCTTTTCCCTGCCAGCCTCAAACTGGGGTTTTATCAGGCAGACGATTTCGCCATCCTCTGTAAGAAGATTTCTCACAGGTCCCAGTACCTTGGTCAGGGAAATAAAGGAAACATCAATAGAGGAAAATGCAGGTTTCTCCTGGATATCCTCCGGTACCACATAGCGAATGTTGGTTTTCTCCATGCACACAACTCTTGGGTCGTTGCGAAGCTTCCAGTCCAGCTGGCCATATCCCACATCAATAGAATATACCTTCACACCGCCATTCTGAAGCATACAGTCTGTAAAACCGCCTGTAGAGGCGCCTACATCCATGCACACCTTCCCCTCAAGACTTACATCAAATTCATTCATTGCTTTTTCAAGCTTCAGGCCGCCGCGGCTTACATATGGAAGGGTGTTTCCTCTGACTTCCACTTTCACCGTTTCAGTAAACATGGAGCCTGCTTTATCTTCCTTCTGACCATCTACATAAACCTGTCCGGCCATGATATATGCTTTTGCTTTTTCTCTGGAAGGTGCAAGAGCGCGCTCCACCAGCATCATATCCAATCGTTTCTTCATTCTCTTATTCCTTCTGAATAGTTACCTGAAATTTTCTTTATCTTCTCTGCAATGGCATTGGCGCTAAGCCCCAGCTGTACCCTAAGACTGTCCACACCTCCATGAGGCACAAAACGATCCGGAATAGCCACTGGCAGCACCTGGATACCAGGATGATGTTCTTCCATGTAACCGCATACCTGCTGTCCAAAGCCACCATTTTGCACATTTTCTTCTACTGTTACCACCAGGCTGTGATTCCGCGCCAGCTGATCCAGCAAAGCTGTATCTAATGGCTTTACAAATCTGACATTTACAAAGGTAGAATCAATTCCTTCCTTCTGTAATTCACTGCAGACCTCTGCACAGATCTCCACCATGCTTCCAAGTGCCAGAACTGCTACCTTACAACCGCTGTGAAGGACTTCACTTTTCCCCATCTCCACAGCTGTCTGATATTCCTGCAGCCCCTGATATGCATTACCTCTTGGGTAACGGATTGCTACCGGGCCATCCGCTTTCACAGCAAAGCGAAGCATTTCCTTTAACTCCCAGTCATTCTTCGGTGCCATCACTGTCATTCCAGGCATCATGCTGAGATAGGAAATGTCAAAATTGCCCTGATGTGTCTCACCATCTGCTCCAACAAGACCTGCCCTGTCCACTGCAAAGATCACATGAAGCTTCTGCATGCACACATCGTGAAGCATCTGATCCACAGCTCTTTGCAAAAAGGAGGAATAAATGGCAACCACCGGGACTACTCCGCCAAGTGCCAGTCCGGCTGCAAAGGAAACTGCATGCTCTTCTGCAATTCCCACATCAAAGAACCGGTCTGGAAATCTCTGGGAAAACTTTTTCAGCCCGGTACCATCAGGCATGGCAGCTGTAATGGCAACCAGCTTCTCTTCTTCTGCTGCCACCTGGCACAAAGCATCTGCAAACACATCTGTATAACCCGGACAGACCTTCTTCTGGGTTGGCTTTCCAGTCTTGATGTCAAACGGTCCGATTCCATGAAACATATCCGGATTCTGTCTTGCAGGTTCATAGCCACGTCCCTTTTCTGTAAGAACATGAACCACAACCGGTCCCTTCACACGCTTTGCCTCATTAAAAAGACGCATCATCTGGCGCATATTATGCCCGTCCACCGGTCCAAGATAGGTCAGGCCCATATTTTCAAAGAGCATTCCCGGAATAAAAAGCTGCTTAATGCTGCTTTTCGTCCTTCTCACAGCATCCACCATAGCGGTTCCCACACGGGGAATCTTTTTTACCGCCTTATTCAAGCTCATTTTCATTCCGGTGTATGCTTCTGCAGTACGGATCGCACTGAGATAATTTGACATTCCTCCTACATTTGGAGAGATTGACATATTATTGTCATTTAAAACAATTATAAAATTGGTATCCAATTCGGCTGCATTATTCAGCGCCTCATAAGCCATACCGCCTGTAAGCGCACCATCGCCGATCACAGAAACCACATGATAATTCTCTCCAAGAAGATCCCTTGCATGCACATAACCAAGGCCTGCAGAAATAGAATCTGAGCTATGTCCCGCGTCAAAAGAGTCGCAATTGCTCTCCCCTCTTTTTGGAAAACCACTCAGTCCGCCTTCCTTGCGCAGGGTCTCAAATTCACCTTTTCGTCCGGTGAGGATCTTATGAGTATATGCCTGATGGCCTACATCCCAAATCAGCTTGTCATCTGGAAAATCCAGTACATTATGCAGTGCCAGTGTAAGTTCTACCACTCCAAGATTGGATGCCAGATGTCCTCCTGTCCTGCTGACGGATTCAATCAAAAAGCTTCGTATTTCTTCTGCCAGCTGCGGAAATTCAGCCAGAGGAATTTTGTGAATATCGTTGGGCTTTTTTATTTTATCCAGAATCATTTGTATCCTTCTTTCACTTCCTGCGTCCCACCAGCTCGTTCACCAGAGTAAACAGGAATTCATTTTTCTTATTCAGTCCTTCAAGCAAAGTAACTGCCTCATCTGACAGCTTCTTCACCTGCTGTGATGCTTTCTCAATTCCCATAAGTGTCACATAAGTAGTCTTATGGTTCTTCTCATCACTGTGAATTGGCTTACCCAGCTCTTCCTCGGTGCTGGTCACATCCAGGATATCATCCTGGATCTGGAACGCAAGGCCGATATTTTTTGCTGCCTTTTCTACTATAGCAGTCTCTTCTTCCGTGGCACCTCCAAGAATTGCGCCTGTCATCACAGAAGCTTCAATAAGTGCAGAAGTCTTATTCTCATAAATATAATCAATCATCTCACGGCTCATAGGCTTGCCGTCATTTTCCACATCCACACTCTGTCCGCCAAGCATTCCGTAAAGTCCGGTCTTATGGGACATTACCTTCAGTGCCTGAATCACATGTGCCTGACAATCTGGTGTATCTGCCGTGTCAAAAGCTGTAAGCATCACTTCATAAGCATAATTGAGAAGTGCCACACCGCTAAGAACCCCCATAGCTTCCCCATAAACTTTATGAGTAGTAAGACGTCCTCTCCGGTAATCGTCATTATCAAGAGCCGGAAGATCATCATGGACCAGTGAATGGGTATGAATCATCTCCATTGCTGCCATAAAAGGATATGCCAGCTTCTCTTCTCCTCCAAACAGCCTTAAGGTTTCCAGGATCAGCATAGGGCGAAGGCGCTTTCCTCCTGCCAGAATACTGTAATTCATTGCCTGTGCCATAGTCTTCGCAAAACCTTCCTCTGCAGGAAGATAAGACTGGATCACTTTATTAATTTCTTCTGTTCTTTTCTTTAATTCATCTTGAAAATTCACCAAGGCTACCATCCTCATTCATCTGCAGCATTTTTTTCTCTACGGTATCAAGCTTATCATTGCAATATTTCAGAAGCTCCATTCCCTGTTTATAAAGGCGAAATGAATCTTCCAGAGAGGTCTCACGGTCTTCCAGCCTTCTCGCCAGAACATCCAGCTCTGAAAAAGCCTCCTCCAGAGTTTTCTCTTCTTTTTTCTCATCAGCCATCCTTCCGCACCTCCGTCTTTATTGCTGCACACATTGTGCACAGAAGTCTTTTACTAGCTATGCACGATCTGCATGCTGACTTTATTTTTCACTGTCTGTATCTGCTCCGTAACTGCTGGCTTTTGTATTCTGTACAGACGCCTCTATTGTACCATCTGTAACATAAATCAGCAGACCATCCCCTTGTTTTACCTGTGAAACGCTTGTCAATGTCTTTCCTTCCTTATCAGAAACGTAGGAGTAACCCTGATTCAGCTTCCGAAGAGGAGAAAGACCGTGAAACCTTTCCAGATAGAGGGACAGTCTGTGTCTTTTATCTTTTATCTTTTGTTCCATGGCAGACTGGATTCGTTCCTGCACATCTGCCGCATACTGCTGACGGTCACGCAGACGGCTCTCTGGATTCAGATACTGAAGACGTGTTCCATATCTTTCCAGTTTTGCCCTGTTTACGTCAATTTTATTCCACACTGCCCGTTCCAGCCGTTCCTGATACCCTTGCATGGAATTCAAAAGAGTCCGGCAGTCAAAATAGGCGAGTTCTGCCGCTGCTGAAGGTGTAGGGGCACGAAGATCCGCCACAAAATCCGCGATGGTAAAGTCAGTCTCATGTCCCACTGCAGAAATTACAGGTGTATGGCACTCAAAAATCGCCCTTGCCACCTCTTCTTCGTTAAAAGCCCATAGTTCCTCGATAGAACCACCGCCCCGGCCTACAATGATCACATCCACGCCTGCCTCGTCCAGCATGCGGATACCACGTACAATACTGGCCGCTGCTCCCTCTCCCTGCACAAGTGCCGGGTAAAGAATACTCTGGATAAAAGGATTTCTTCGGGTGGAAACGTTGATAATATCCCGAATCGCAGCACCTGTAGGAGATGTGACAATTCCCACTCTGTGGGCAAATTCCGGTATGGGCTGCTTGTACTCCTGTGCAAACATTCCCATATCCTCCAGCTCCTGCTTCAACGCCAGGTATCTTTCATAAAGCGCACCAGCTCCCTCTAAAGTAATCTCCTTCGCATAGAACTGATATGCGCCATCTCTTTCATAAACATCTACTCTGCCCCCGGCTATCACCTTGTCTCCGTCTTTCATGCGGAAAGCAAGACCTTTTCTGGAACCTGCGAACATAACGCATTTCAGTGTGCCGCCTTCGTCCTTCAAGGTAAAATAGATGTGTCCTGTGGAGTGGTATTTACAGTTGGATACCTCTCCCTTTACATAAATATTCTGTAAAAAATAGTCCTGGGTAAACATGTTCTTCACATAGCGGTTTACCTGACCAACAGAATAGACATTATTCATTTTTATTTTCCGGTGCCCTGGAGCTTACATTGCGGTTGACAACTACCACCTTTTTGGAAGGATCCTTTACCTTGAAACCGGATTTCGGTCTTGCAGAGGTCTGTTCTTCTTTCTTAGAAGATGCCTTTCTTGCAGCAACCTTCTTATCCGGGTTGGCAATCTTTCCAAGGATTCCGTTTACGAATGCACCGGACTCTTCAGAACCGAAGCATTTCGCCAGTTCTACAGCCTCATTGATGGCAACTCCTACCGGCACTTCCTCTTTCTCATATTCAAGCTCATACACAGCCAGACGAAGAACTGTCAGATCAACACGGTTCATACGGCTTGTCTTCCATCCCATACTGATGCTGTTCAGCTTCTCATCAAGCTCATCTGTGTGGTTCATAATGTTCATATATTTGCGGCTGATATAGTCCCGGTCGCTCTCTTCCAGATTCTCAATATCAGCTAAATATAAAGCCAGCTGCTCTTCCATTTCTTTCTGTGTATTAAACTCGCTGATAAAAAGCAGCTTAAAAATATGTTCTCTCTGTTCCCTTCTTCTCATGTTTCCTCCTACTATCTGTAACTCCCGAAAATCCCTGCAAAGAAATGTCAGCTCACGCAGACATTCATAGAAAAAAAAGGAAAGGTTTACTTTCCTTTTTTCGTTTACTTGCTTTTTTCATTCTCCATATCTACGCTTGCAATATGAATATTGACATCTGCAACCTCAAGTCCTGTCATGTTCTCAATGGCTGCTTTTACTTTCTCCTGAACCTTCTTGCTGGTCTCAAGGATATTCATGCCATATTCAATATTCAGGGTAAGGTCAACGCTTACCACACTGTCAACAATTTCAACCTTAACTCCCTTGGAGAGATTCTTCATTCCAAGCTTGCTTACCAGCTCATTGGTAATATTACCTGCCATGGAGGCAACTCCGTCTACTTCTGTAGCGGCAAGTCCGGCGATAATAGTAACGACCTCATCTGCGATCTGAACCTCACCGATTCCCTCAATATCCTGTATTTTATATGTTGTTCTCTTCTCTGCCATGCTTACAAACCTCCTAGGTTTAATCTGCCGGCTGCCGGAAAATTCGCATCTTTCCCCGAGGCCAGCGTCAAATCTGCCTTACGGCGTATTTACACGAAACGGACTATCCCACGCATCTGCGCAGTTCTATTTCTATCCGAGACTTTCTTTAATTATAGCAAAATGCGTCAAAAATGAAAAGAGTTATTTACTGAATTCTGTTAATATTAAATCCGGATTTCTGTCTTCTGTCATGCCCACACTCCATGCATTGATAAACAGAAGCAACGGATTGCCTTTCAGATCTGTAACCTTCTTCATGTCAGAAGTTCCGACGATCTTGTCCACCTGAATCTCATCCTTGTTCGCAATCCATCTGATGTGCTCATATGGCAGATTTTCCAGACGAATTTCCACATTATACTCGTTCTCCAGACGATATTTCAAAACATCAAACTGGAGCACACCAACAACGCCCACAATGATCTCTTCCATATTTCCGTAAAGCTCCTGGAAAATCTGGATGGCACCTTCCTGTGCGATCTGGTTAATTCCCTTTACAAACTGCTTTCTCTTCATGGTATCCAGAAGTCTTACCCTTGCAAAGTGCTCCGGTGCAAATGTAGGAATGCCCTCAAATGCAAATTTTTTTCCAGGCGTACAGATCGTATCTCCAATAGAGAAAATACCGGGATCAAATACACCGATAATATCTCCTGCATAAGCCTCCTCAACTACATGGCGTGACTCAGCCATCATCTGCTGGGGCTGAAGAAGTCTCATCTTCTTATCCCCCTGTACATGATAAACCTCCTGGGAGGCATCGAATTTGCCGGAGCAGATACGCATAAATGCAATTCTGTCACGGTGAGCCTTATTCATATTTGCCTGAATCTTAAATACAAAAGCAGAAAAATCATCGCTCATAGGATCAACAAGACCTGAGTCTGCCATTCTTGGAAGAGGTGACGTAGTCATCTTCAGGAAATGCTCCAGGAAAGTCTCAACACCAAAATTGGTAAGAGCGGATCCAAAGAACACAGGAGTCAGTTCTCCCTTACTTACCATCTCCTGATCGAACTCGGCACTTGCGCCATCCAGAAGCTCGATTTCCTCCAGAAGCTGTTCTTTCTGCTCCGGATCCATAACCTCAAGTGCATGAGGAGAATCCAGATCGATTTCCTCAATAGTTCCCTCCTTGGTACCTTTCTGGGTATCTGTGAAAGTAAGGATCTTATTCGTGTTGCGGTCGTAAACACCGCGGAATTTCTTACCGGAACCGATTGGCCAGTTAATAGGGCAGGTTGCGATTCCAAGCTCTTTTTCGATCTCGTCAAGAAGATCAAAGGTATCGTTGGCATCACGGTCCATTTTATTGATAAAAGTAAAAATAGGAATGTGTCTCATAACGCAGACCTTGAACAGCTTTCTGGTCTGTGCCTCAACACCCTTGGACCCATCGATTACCATAACTGCAGAATCTGCAGCCATCAGGGTACGATAAGTATCCTCTGAGAAATCCTGATGTCCAGGAGTATCCAGAATGTTGATGCAGTAACCGTCATAATGGAACTGCAATACGGAAGAAGTAACGGAAATACCTCTCTCCTTTTCAATTTCCATCCAGTCTGATACTGCATGGCGGGCCGTTGCCTTTCCTTTAACACTACCGGCCAGATTAATGGCTCCGCCATACAGCAGGAATTTCTCAGTCAGAGTAGTCTTACCTGCATCCGGGTGGGAAATGATGGCAAAGGTTCTTCTTTTTTCTATTTCTTTCGTATACTTCGACACGTTTAGCCTCCTATTTGAATTCTCTATTTCAGACACGCTCTAGAGCGTGTATTCTTATATTTTTGCAGCATTCCTATTCTAGTATAAGGACTGCTGCACTGTCAAGGGGGTATATCATGGATTTACTGTAGTATTATCACGGATTTACTGTAGTATCATCATCAATATCCACGGAAGTCTCCAGTGATTCATCTTTATTTACCAGTTCTTCCTCGCTTTCATTTAACGGCGTGATCACAATATTTTCCGGCGCAATTCCCGTTTTTCTTTTCACAATGTCTTCAATCTGAGCCCGTTTTGCATCTGTCAGATCTGCTTCCGGAACCACCACATCTGCCGTTTCTCCGGTAAGGTTTACGATCACATTTTCGAAGCCTTTGGCTTCCAGAAGAAGTTCTGCTGCCGACTCTTTTTCCGTCAGATCCGCCATGGAAACCATGGTGCTCACAGCCTCCTGCTTCTGGTCATCTCCCAGATCCTGGTTGTTAATAATAGCCTGCAGGTCTGCTTTATTCTGGGAACGGATCTGTTCTCTGGAAAGTTTGGCCTGGGCCGCAAAATCAGAAGCCGCAGTAAGTACAGCTTCCCCCGGCGTGCTGGTGGTCTGATCCTGCACATCCGTAAGGCTGCTATCCGCCCCGTTCTCATCCAGAAGGGCTGTTTCATCGGTCAGATCATAGTCTACATCCTCCAGAATACTGCTGCTGTCCGCGCTTGCCTCCTTATTTTTCAGGCCAAGATCTACATCTGCAAAATTCAGGTATCCTGCAACTGCGATCAGAACCGCCAGTGAAGTAATGATTACCTAGTTCTTTTTCAGAATCTTTTTCACTTTACCTCTCCTCATTTCATTTTCATTACTTTAATTTTATGGGCATCCAGCTGAAATAATGCCATAACTCCTTCTACAATATTCCTGGAAACCACAGAATTATCTGCTCCTTCCGCCGCGATCAGCACTCCGGTCACCGCCTGATTTCCGGAATCGTAGAAACTGCTGCTGTCTTTTTCTTCCCCCGTCATAAGGAGTACCCGCACTTTTCCCACTCCTTCTGCCTGGGATAAAAGATCTTCCAGTTTTTTCTCCAGAACTGTTCGTTCTGCATCTGTATTTTCCTCAGAAGAAGCTGAAAAAAAGGAACTGCTTTTTACTTCCGGGGAGCTATCCTTTTTATCGGATACCGGAAGTGCAATTACCGTAAGCAGAAGTCCCAAAAGGAGAAGAATCACCCATTGTCTGCTTCCCATTTTCCCAAGCAAGGACTTCACAGTTTTCTTCCCTGATTCCCCAGTTTGCTGCAAGTTCATCTTTTATCCCCCTCTCAAGCTCTCCATCTGGCACCTCCTTCGTCCACAGGCAGACTTTTAACAGCTCCCCTTCTATATGTACTTTGCATGCCGTCACTTCTATGCCTTTCTTTTTCAAAGATTCCGGAATATTTTTCTCAAGCTGCTCCTCCACACCTTTTTCCAGAAGGCTTTTCTGAAGATTTTCCAGATCAAGAGTGAGCCGCTTTTTTTCTTCCTGCTGGTAAAGGCTGGAAAAGCTTTCCGGCAGTGTCTTAGCTTTTTCCAGAATGGAAAGCATGGGAGTGATCAGCATAACCATCAGCAAAAGTCCCATAAAAAAACGCACATAACGCTGATATTTCCCGGTAGGCACCAGATGGATGAGCATAGTCAACAGAATATAAAATATGGCAAGGCATTTGATCCAGCTGTAGATGGCTTCTTTCATAATATATCACTTCCCGCATCCCATTTTGGTCCCATATCTCAGTCATATGCTCAGGTTATTATGGTTCATTTCCGCTTACTGTTACTTTTATCCGCCTACAGACGCCATGAGAACTATAAAGGTAAGCACACACAGAATTTCCGCAGTCAGCATGATCCGCAGAAGCAGGGCACAGCCTTCTCCCATTGTGCCAAGGCAGCCTACGATTCGTTTGTCTGATACAGGCTGTGCCACTGCACCAAGGAAGCGAAAGCTAAGAGATAGGAGACCATAATGAATCACAGGTCCGGCTCCTGCAAGAAGCAGAACCACCACCGCCATTGCTCCAAGACAGTTTTTCACAAGCAGTGCCCCTGCCAGAATCAATTCTGTTACCGCATTTACGGCATTTCCCACAGCCGGAATCGCTCCGGCAGTTCTGCCCAGGGCAGTTCGTTTGATGGCATCCATGGCAGGCGCAACCAGTCCTCGTACCGCCTGAAGCCCAAGGACAGCCCCAAGCATAGTTTTCAGGCTCCAGTTGATCATAGTTTCCAGAAGTTCTGCCATCTTGCTTAACATATCCTCTTTGGAAAGATGGTTCACCATACAAAGAAGAACATACAGATTAGCCCCTGGCAGAATCAAAGTGAGAAGAAGCCATTCCACCAGCCACACCAGAAGAAGAACCCCCTGATAAAATACAGAAGCCGTGACAGCTCCTGATGCTGCTGAAACTGCCACGAAATAAGCAGGTGCCAGGCCTTTCATAAACTGAGTCATCCATTCCAGCTGTTTTCCAAGAGAAACTCCAAGCTGCTGATAGCTGTTCATCAGAATGGTAAATAATAAAAGATATACCATGTAAAAACTTACCTCTCCAATCTGGCTGTTTTCAAATACCTCTGCAAAATTTGAAAAAACAGCAGCTGCCAGCACCAGGAGAAGAATGCGAAAAAAATTAGCCCGTTCTTTTTCCAGCCGTTCAAAAAAGAGGCTGCGCAGAAATTGCTGCACCGCCTCTTTTGAAAATACTGTTTCGCCGTTTATCATGTTTTTTAATGCTGTTCCTATGGAGAAGCTGTCCTCTCCCAGCATTTCATCCATTAAAGTTTGTACCTGTTCGAAAGACATGTCAGAAACCAGCTGCTCCGTAATGCCCTCAGAATCAGCGGAAGCTGCACAATAGCCAATACCTGCTGTTACCGTTTTCTCCGTTGTCTCTTTCTCTGTTTCGACTGCTGTTTCACCTGTAAAACTCTCTGCTTCCATGTTCTCTGCGTTTACATTTATTTTTCTGGTTTCCATCAGAATCCATACTGCAAACAACAATGCAGCAATTACCTGCCATTTTTGTTTTTTTCTCCAGACCCTCATACCATGAACTCCTGAATTGTCTTCAGAAGTGCCATAAGCACCGGCATGCTCAGAACCATCACCGACAATTTACAGAACAGCTCAATCTGCGCCGCTGTTGTGCTGTAGCCTGCATCTTTACAGATTCCGGAGGCAAACTGACCGATGTAGGTAATTCCGATCATTTTTACCAGTGTGGAAATATATTCCGTGTCCACTGGAAGTGTCTCCTGGATTTTCCCCAGAGATTCAAACAGGTAATAAATTTTCCCCACAGCAAGTCCCATGATCACAAGACCAATTCCAACTGTAATAAAACAGGCGTATTCCGGTTTGGTTCCTTTCATAAGAAATCCAAGAATAACACCGCATACGCCTAGTAACGAAATCTTTATAATGTCCATTTTCCACCTCCTGAACACAGGTGACAGGATATTGGTGAATCAGATCACAATTCAAATAATTTTTTTATGCTGTCAAACAACTCATAAATATATGGTACGATCCAGAAGAGTACCACAAGGAGACCTGCCAGGCTGACTAAAAAAGCCTGTTCCTCTCTGCCGCTGTGTTTCAGAACCTGAGAAAGCACGGAGACCAGAATCCCCACAGCAGCTATTTTGAAAATAATACTGACTTCCAAGGGGGCCTCCTTTCTTACCGTTATCTGCCTTTACATAATCGTTTCTCAGGCAACTTTTCCAGATATTATATGAAATTACCACAACAGGACTGCCAGCAGAATTCCGCCCAGAATTCCCATGCTCTGATATGTTTTCTGCTGCTTTGGCATAGCACTTTTCAGAGTCTTTATCCTGTAGCCTAGCTCCTCCTCCAGAAGTGTCAGCTGTGCCACCTGCATTTCCCTGTCCAGATATCCCAGTTTTTCACCCAGAGAAAGAAAGCTTTCCCGCTCTTCCTCTGAAAGTTTGTAAAGGGGAAGCAGTCTTGCCGCGCATTCCCTGAAAATCTCATCAAAGGTAATTCCAGGCCGCTGCTGAAGCCATCCTGCAGTTTCTTTGAGAAAAAGCCTGTACTCTCCTGGCATTTTTGCTGCAGCATCAAGAAAGGCATCTTCCAACGTCGCCCCTGTGCAGCGGATTTCCCCTTTCAGTAACAGAAGAAGCTGAGCCAGTTTTTCCAGAATTTTCAGTCTGGCTGTCAATTCCATGCTTTTACACAACCCAAGACCTGTTCCGGAAAAAAGGATCAGAATGATTCCTGCTGTTTTCAACAAGGCCTCCCGTTTCTGTCATAAATTCCAAGTATGGTTCCCGCATGTTCTCCCTTGTCCAGGAAAATATACCGTTCAAACACTCTTCTTCTCACCAGCCTTTCAAAATAAGGCTGATGGATCACGTCCTCAATGGAATTTCCATGAGCGGTGGCGATTACTTTACATCCACTGTGAATCACAGATTCCACAGCTTTAAAGTCTTCTTTCCGTCCCAGTTCATCTACGGCCACAACTGCCGGAGACATAGAACGGATCAGCATTTCCATCCCTTCTGCCTTTGGACAGCCGTCCAGCACATCCGTACGCATACCAAGGTCATTCTGGGGAACTCCCTGATAGGAACCGGCAAGCTCACTTCTCTCATCTACAACGCCAACCGTTACCCCCGGCATTTTTTTCTTTTCCTCACCATTGCTCAGCTGACGGATAATATCCCGAAGCAGGGTTGTTTTCCCCCCTCTTGGCGGAGAAACGATCAAAGTATGCGCTACCCAGTCTTTTTTGCGGATATAGGGCATCACCTGGTCTGCGCAGCCTACCACTTCGTGAGCCAGACGTACATTGATACAGGAAATATATTTCATTCCCTGGATCTCATTGCCGTCAAGAATCACCTTTCCGGTAACACCTACCCGATGACCTCCCTGAACAGTAAGAAACCCCTGGCGCATTTCATCTTCATAGGAATAAAGGGAATAACCACTTATATATTCCATGGTTTCCTTCAGATCTTCCCTTGTCACCACGTATTTGCCATCATGGTCGGTAAGGAAACCCTCACCTCCGTCATAGGTGTAGAACAGCGGTCGTCCTACTCTTAACCGTATCTCATATATTTTGTCATAATCAAGGTTTGCATTCATCAACAGTCTGCGGATATTGCCCGCAAACAGGTTCTGAATCTGCTCTGCTTCTATGTTGTATCACCTCTCAATTTTAATATATGTGGACAATCCCGGATTCATTCTTAAATAAATCCACCAGATTTACAGGCTCTAGAGCGTGTTTGAAAAATCCTTCTAATACTGGCTCACATTACTCTGTATGCTCTGCTGGTATTCTTCCATTCTGGGAAGGCTCAGTTTTAAAACCCTGTCCACAATATTCACAGACGCTGAACTATATGCATAAGCAGCGGATTCAAACAGCACGTACAAGTCATCCCCATCCACAAAAATCTGTTCGATCCGTTCCGGAAACCGATAGCTGACAGCAGAATTTTCATCTACATAAAGCCTTTTATCGGATTTCTCATAAAATACCACTCTGGAAGGCAGAATTCCAAAGGAATGAGACAAAAGAAGCTTGTCGTTATAAAAAGCCATTCCCTGTGCCTGTTCGGAAATGGTGGAATAATCAAGGGGAACTGCCATCCCAAAGTTCATTCCCAGACCTTCATCCATAGTATTTATCAGGTTTCCCTGATCATCTACTGCATATCTTGCAATTGCACTGTCTGTATATTTTGTAAAGCAGCCAACGTATAGACACCCATCATAAAAGGTCATAAAGGAATCACGGACGATTCCGTAAAGGCTGGCTATCTGGTTGGTCGCGATAGGATGCCTACCCGCATCATAGTCATAATTTTCAATGGATTCCATGGTAAGACTCACTGCCTGGGCAAGCTCCTGCGTATTTGAAGAATACCACAGAATCTGATGTTCACTGTCATACGCCAGACCGCCAACATGTGGCTGTCCGGGCAAAATAATTTCTTTTATAAAACGGTGCGATTCTTTGTTGATCATATAGATCACAGAGTTATGCTTTTTCGCATGACAATAGGCACTTACAAAAACATAATCCTCTGTTACTGCCAAACCCTGCGGTGTCATAGTGGTACACATGGCCGGCATATCACCTTCACTGGTAAGAAGGGTTTGTGTTGCTTTCAGACCGGGAATAATATAGGTTCCATATTCCCGCTCTTTTTTCCTGTCTTCAAAGGCAAATGCCATCAGCTCTTCTTTCTGGGAAAGCATCTGGATCTGTCCACGAAGCGTATAGTAAGCCGCTTCCTGATTGGTGGTTTTCCTCTTGGTGGGCGGCTCATTTCTGCCTCTGTATATAAAGGCATATGCCAGATAAGATCCCACAATGACCAGAACCATGATCAGGATCCTGAGCCAGAAAATGCGGTTTCTCCATTTCATCTTTTTCTTCATTTATCTGCACTGCTTCCGCAATAGTACTCTTTTGGTAACTGTTCCGTACCTTCACAATTACATGCTTTACAATTGCATGCTTCGCGATACACAAAAAATCATGCTTTCCATGATTTCACGCCGCAATTCCCGGGCTTTCTGTGAACTGTGTTCACAAAAACAACCTCGCGGAATACTGTCTCCTGAATAGTTACCTCTTTTTTTGTTATAATTTCACAACAGACATCATTATACTTTATCAGGTTTACGTTTACAAGAGGAAATTAGAACAGCCCGGTTTCTTCCAGGAACCGTGAAGGGTCACGCTCTTTATCGTACTGACGGCGCACATAACAGAGCATAAGTTCTTTCCTTGCCCTGGTCATGCCTACATAAAAAAGCCGGCGTTCTTCTTCCAAGGACTCTGCCAGAACAGCTTTTTTATAGGGAATGCTCCCTTCGTTTACATTCATAATATAAACTTTATCGTATTCCAGCCCTTTTACCGCATGAAGGGTGGAAATTACAATCCCTTCCCTTTTCGTCTCCTGTTTTTTCGCCTGTTCGGCCAGTTTCTTTGTGTAATCCTCTATGTAGTTTTCCCACTCTTCCAGGGTTTTCATGCCTTTGGCACTTTCCTGTATGCGGTCAAGGACCTCAAGGAGCTCCTCTGGACGAATTTTACGATACTGGGCATATTCAATCAGATACTGCTCGTAGCCCATTCCTTTTCGGATAAAATTCACTGCAGCATAGGGTGCTAAAGTGGAAAGAATACGAAGATGTGTTTCCAGTGTGGTAATCCTGTCGCACATCCAGTCTTTATCTTTATAGAAATCTCTCAGTGCAGAAAATGAGATTGTGGTCTGAGTCAGGGCATCCCTCGCTATATACCGGTTGGGGCGGTTCATGATTTCCAGGAAAAGCTTTCGCGTCCTGTCTCCTGCTGCCATTTTCAGATATGCCATCAGGTTTCTGCTGATCCAATGCCGGAACAGATTGGGCAGCTGTTCTTTCATGGTAAAAGGAATCTGGTACTCCATCAGCGCTCCAACAAGCCCCTCTGCCTCCTGATTGGTGCGAAAAAGCACTGCAGTATCCTCCAGATTCTCTCCTGCCTCCAGCCGCTTCTTCAAAAAGGCGGCAATCTTCACATACTCTTCTCTTGGATTGTCAAATTCCATCACTTTCACAGGTTTTCCCTGCTCATTTGGCGTAGACAGCCTCTTCTTAAAGCGGATCTGATTGCAGCCCACCACATTCATGGCTGCCTGAAGTACATTTTTCGTACAACGATAATTAATGTCCAAAAGAACCGTTTCTGCCTTAGGATAATCTTTGGTAAAGTTCAGCATGATCTCTGGCTTGGCGCCACGGAAATGATAAATAGACTGATCATCGTCTCCCACTATGAACAGGTTATCCCTGGGCTTTGCCAGCATCCTTACAATATCATACTGGAGATGGTTGATATCCTGAAATTCATCTACCATAATGTATTGGAATTTGTTTTGCCATGCCGCCAGGATATCTTTTCTCTTGACAAAAAGTTCATAGCAGCAAAGAAGCATGTCATCGAAATCCAGTTTTCTTCTCTGACGCAAGGCCTTCTGATACCCATTATAAATCTGGCGGAATACCTCATCTGGGCAGCAAGAAGAATAATAGTGATCCAAGGAAATCCTCCCCCCTTTTACCACGCTGATTTCCTTTGCCACATCCTCCTGGAAATCTCCCTCCTGCGCTAGTTCCTGACCAAATTCCAGAGTCATTTCTTTTAAAATGGCATATTTTTCTTCTTCTGACAAAATATTGCCGGCACCAAGTCCATAAGCCTGCTTCAGAATTCCATAAAAAACACCGTGAAAGGTTCCGAAGGTAACAGCCGTGGAGGTCTGTCCGGTAAACTTCAGAAAACGCTCTCTCATCTCTTTTGCTGCAGCCCGGGAAAAGGTTACAACAAGAACAGAGGACGCCGGTATTTCCCCCTCACCAGTCATATATGCAGTTCTTTCAACGATCACTGAAGTTTTCCCCGAACCGGGGCCTGCCAGAACCATCATAGGTCCTGACAGGTGGGCGATTGCCCTTAATTGAGATGGATTTTTCTTCATAATTGAGACAGATTCTTCATTACAGATTCTCAAGCTTCTCGATTGCAGCTTTCACACGGCGGATTGTCTCATCCTTGCCAATGATCTCCATGATCTCGGTAGCGCCTGCCGGTGTCATCTGCTTGCCTGAAACAGCTGTACGAAGAGGCCACATTACATAGCCGTTCTTGTAACCTTTCTCCTTGACAAATTCGCTTAAGGAAGCAAACAGCGGATCATTGGTGTAATCCTCCTGAGCCTCCAGAAGCGGAAGAACTTCTTTCAGAACTGTAAGAGAAGTCTCTTCGTTTGTTTTCATTTTCTTATGGCAGTACATAGATGCATCATACTCCGGAACTTCCTGGAAGAAATCGATCAATGCCGGAATGTCAGGGAAAGTTTCGATTCTGGTCTGAACCATTCCTGCAATTTTCTTAAAGTTAAAGTCTCCCTTCAGAACTTCCTTCATGTATGGAAGTGCTCTCTCATAAAATACTTCCGGATCCATTTTCTTAATATACTCGCCATTCATCCAGCGAAGCTTGTTGATATCAAATACAGCCGGAGATTTATTAATGTGATGATAATCAAATTTTTCAACCAGTTCCCTGAGGCTGAAGATCTCGTTATTATCTGCCGGACTCCATCCCAGAAGTGCAACATAGTTTACAATTGCCTCGGAAACAAATCCCTGATCCAGAAGGTCCTCATAGGAGGAATGTCCGGAACGTTTGGACAATTTGGCGTGAGTTTCATCCGTGATCAGCGGACAATGTACATAAACCGGAATATCCCAGCCAAATGCCTCATAGATACGGTTATATTTCGGGGAAGAGGAAAGATATTCATTGCCTCGTACTACATGTGTGATTCCCATAAGATGATCGTCTACAACGTTAGCAAAATTATAAGTCGGATATCCGTCAGATTTGATCAGGATCAGATCCTCAAGCTCCTCATTGTTTACTGTAATATCTCCGTAAATTACATCATGGAAAGTGGTAGTTCCCTCTGTAGGCATGTTAAAACGGATTACATGTGGCTCTCCGGCATCCAGACGGCGCTGAACTTCTTCCTTGGAAAGCTTCAGGCAGCGTTTGTCATAAATGGAAATCTCCTTGCCTGCTACCACGCGCTTCATGCTCTCTAATTCTTCCTTCTGGCAGAAACAGTAGTATGCGTCGCCCTGGTCTACAAGCTGTCTGGCATATTTCATATAAATCCCCTGTGCCTGGCGCTCGCTCTGTACATATGGGCCATATCCACCGTCCTTATCCGGACCTTCGTCATGAATAAGACCAGTCTTCTCCATAGTACGATAAATAATATCTACAGCGCCCTCTACATAGCGCTCCTGGTCTGTATCCTCAATACGGAGAATAAAATCTCCGCCTTCATGCTTTGTAATAAGATATGCGTATAACGCAGTACGTAAATTTCCAACATGCATTCTGCCAGTAGGGCTTGGTGCAAATCTGGTTCTGATCTTAGTCATGTCTTCTCTATTCTCCCTGTTTATTCTTTCTTATCTTCTGCTGCCATTCCGTGATGGCAACTGCCTTTTCACATTATATACCTAATCCATTCAAAATGTCTATAGAAAAAATCCCCCTGAAGCCCAGCCTCAGGGAGATCGTTACGTTCACTCCGTTCACCGTAACGCGCTTCGCGATGCACAGAAAGACGAACCTTCTTGTGACAAGCACAAGAAGTAGCGTTTGCTGCGCAAACTTAATTCTCGGGTTTTCTGTGAACTTTGTTCACAGAAACACCTCGCGGAATGTTACCAGTGAACAGTAGCGGGAGATCATCATCTGCGAAAAAAATTAAGCATCGATTCCTTTATCTCTCAGATAGTCGATCACATCACCAACTGTGTTCAGCTCTGTAAGCTCCTCTGCCGGAATCTCGATGTTGTACTCGTCTTCCAGAGCCATAACAAGCTCGAAGAGGTCAAGGGAATCTGCTCCCAGGTCATCCTTGAAAGAAGTATCTGCTGTAATTGTCTCTGCGTCGCAGTTAAGCTGCTCTGCGATCATTTCACTCATCTTTTCTAACATTGCTCATTCTCCTTTAATAAATATCTCGAAAACCGGCTTCTATCAGCCGTATGTCATACACTGCGGAAAGTATATAATCTGCTGGCTCATTTGTCAAGAGAATTATAGGATAAATTCCGGCTCCTGGAATTTAATCTGTCTGGCCACACTTAAGGCCAGTCCCATCTCTGCCATCAGGAACAAAATGGAGGTACCTCCATAGCTGATAAATGGCAATGTGACACCTGTGTTTGGCATGATGTTCAGCACAACAGCCACGTTCATAATAACCTGCAAAGCGATATGTACAAAAACACCGCTCACAAGCAGGGAGCCAAACATATCCGGTGCATTCTGTGCAATAAAAAACAATCTGTATAACAGATAACCAAACAACGCCAAAACCATGATTGCGCCAAAAATCCCAAGTTCTTCACAAATAATAGAAAATATCATGTCATTCTGTGCCTCAGGCACACTTCCAAGCTTCTGAATACTATTTCCAAGACCTCTGCCAAAGAAACCTCCTGAACCAATTGCATACAAAGCCTGCAGGGTCTGATAGCCATCTCCGCTTGCATAATCCTCCGGATGAAGCCATACCTGAATACGACGTAAACGGAAGTTAGAGCTCTGATCCATATGGGAAAGACTGTATACCAGGATTGCCACCAGAATAACCGTAACAACTGCAAGAATAACAAATGGTTTTGTTTTTGGATGTGCAATAAACACCAGACCTACGGTAATCCCAAAAATAATCATAGCAGTACTCAGGTTATCTGTAAATACATATGCAAACAGGGCCTGAATGCCGCCCATTCCCAGAAGTACCATAGTAGCTTTCAGGGTTTCCACTCTCTTTCCCATTTTGACGATCAGATAGGACAATGTGATGATCACTGCAATTTTTGCAATCTCTGCCGGCTGAAACTGTACCCCAAGCTTCAGCCATCTTCTCGCTCCATGAGAGGTGACTCCCAGGGGAGTCTTTACCAGCACCATGAGAACAGCGGCTGCTACATAGATCACAAACGGAAATTTCGCCAGAATATGATAATCGAAATAGGACTCTACAATTGCCAGCACAAGACAGCCAATACTGTACATTGCCTGTTTTTTGAAATAGAACATATCGTCCCCTTCATTAATCTGAGCCATATAAGAGCTTGTACTGTAAAGCATGATCAGACCAAAGCACATGATCAATATGATTACTGCGACCAGATTAAAATCATAGTAATCTGATTTTGCCTTTTTCATTTTGACCTTGGACTTATAGTCAGGACCTGCCTTTTTCTTTCCTGACCGGATACTTGCTTTTTTCTTTTTCGCAATATCCACTTTATCACCTTTTTCTGTTCATTTTTATATAAACTCTTTTATTTCCTTAATTGTTTTTCATTATAGCAGACTCTTTTTGCAGGTGCAACCCAAAGGTGCTGTTACTCCGTGAATGGTAACGGCTGCAGGGTTTATCCCGTAATAGAAAAGAGCAGGATACTCTCCTGCCCTTCTCTGGTTCCTTATAGAAATCTATATCTGACCTGCTTAAGATCAGTCTTCGCTGCCATCATCAAAGCCTTCTGTTTCAATAATGAACTTCACGTTGCCGCTCATGGAATCATCTTTTCCTGTGAAGGATGTATAAGCAGCATCATCAGACTGAAGTGCTTCCAGGCGATCCAGAACACTCTGGAAATCCTCTTCCATAGTATCTTTCAGTTTCTTAATACCATCATCATAGAATTCTTTCTCACCATCTTTCAGATCTTTTGCTCCGTCCTTCAGAGTCTTAGCTCCGTCTTTCAGATCTTTTGCCCCATCCTTCAGGTCTTTTGCTCCATCATCCAGGGTCTTAGCTCCGTCTTTCAGACTGCTTGTTCCGTCTTTCAGAGTCTTAGCTCCGTCATTCAGATCCTTAGCTCCATCTTTCAAAGTCTTGGTTCCGTCTTTCAGATCTTTTGTTCCGCTTACTAAAGAAGATGTACCACTCTTCAATTCACGTGTTCCATTATTAACACTGTTTGCACCGCTTCTTAACTGGGAAGCTCCGCTTCTCAGATCTGCAGCACCGTTCTTTAACTGTGCAATACCGGATTTTACCTGTCCACTGGCTGCTACTAATGTACCTGCTCCGCTTACAAGGCTCTTGGTTCCTGCTGTCAGCTGGGATGCTCCACTGTTCAGGGTATCACTGCTTGCTGTCAGCTGAGATGCTCCGCTTCTCAGTGCCACACTGTTTGCGGCAATCTGACCAACACCAGTTACCAGCTTGCCTGTTGCTTTGCTGATTGAACTGATACCTGCATCAAGGCTCTCCTTTGCACTCTTTAATGTACTTGCGCCATTGAGAAGTGCTGTTGCGTTGGCATTATCCTTGCCCTGAAGGGTATTGATTCCATCTGTAATAGTCTTCTCACTGTTAAGGAGCTGATCTGCTCCGCTTGTCAGTGTCTCAGCAGCCTTAGTATCCTGTAACTTTTTATAGCCAGCCTGAAGCTTCTCATTTCCTTCTGAAATCCGTTTTGCACCTTCTGCTAACTGATTCACAGAATCTGTCATGGAAGAAAGATCTCCAAGTCCTGCAACCAGGCTGCTTACTGCTGTCAGACTCTCTCTTACCTGCGTTCCGGCTGCTTTCAGATTTGATGCTCCTGTAGATAACTGACCTTCACCTGCATCCTTCAGCTGTGCCATTCCACTGTTCAGAGAATCAGCACCTGCGCTCAGCTGTGCGGCTCCTGCATTTGCGGTCTGGGCTCCTGATTCAACAGCAGCTGCACCTGCGATCAGTTTATCTGCTTCGCCAGCTAAAGTTGAGGAGCTCGCTGATGCTGCTTCTGAAATACTGCCCGCTGCACCTTCCAGGGTGGACGCAATGGCATTTAAGGATTCCTGAACACTGCTTCCGTTTGTCTCAGCCTGGACAGCTACCTGTGACTGTGCCTGAATGTTACCTAGCTCACCCTGGGCGGCAGAAGCATTTCCAAGACCTGCATTTAACTGCTCGATTGCAGAATTAATAGCTGCTGCAGTTCCTTCGTCAAGTCCCTCTGTTCCAAGTGCTCCCTGCAAAGTTGCGATTGCACTGCTCATAGAGCTCTGGGTTGCACTGATTGCACCAGCTGCAGCATCTGTAGATACCCCTGCGGACTGTGCAGTAACCGTAGTCTCAATCTGGGCAGCTGCCTCACGGATACTTGCTGCTGAATCATTCATTGTCTTAGAGGCACTGTCGCCGATCTGACTGATTGAATAGCTTGTTCCTTCTTTTAATTTTCCAATTCCGTCTTTTACCTGAGTTGCACCGGAAACAAGAGCCGCTGTACCATCAGTCAGGCTCTTTGCACCCTCTGCAACACTTGCTGCTCCAGAAGCAGCCTCACCTACTTTTCCAACGTATTCCGTTACACCGTCAGCCAAGGAATCAGCTCCATCTGCATACTGATTCAGGCTCTTCACCATTGTTTCCGGCTTTGCAGCTGCTACATTCTTGGCAATTTCTGTAAGTTTTGCAGAAGCAGCGCTGATTCCTTCTGAAGCCTGCTGGATTCCAGGTGCCAGCTGTCCTACCCCTTCAACCAGTGCAGATGTTCCACTTACATAGTCCTTGGTTCCCTGTGCCAGGGCACTTGCACCGCTTACATAAGTGCTTACTCCGTCAGTCAGCTGAGTTGCACCATTTACATAAGCGGTTACACCGTCTGCCAGCTGATTTCCACCAGCCACATATTTGTTCACACCATCTGTCAGGGATTTCATTCCTTTATTGTACTCTGCCATGTTGCTGTTTACAGTGTCAACACCTTCTGTGTAGCTGTTCACACCAGAAGCCAGTGAATCCACCCCTGCAGTATACTGGGAAATACCGCTCTGCAGTGTTTTTGCACCGCTGTTTAACTGGGAAGCACCAGTCTTGGCACTTGCCACACCAGCATCAAATTCATTGTAACTGGAAGCCAGTGTACTGGCTCCGCCATAAAGAGTTCTGGTCCCATCGTACAGAGTCTTTGTTCCACTGTATAAGGAAGTAGTTCCATCATAAAGCTGACCGGCTCCTGTATTAAGAGTCTTGGCTCCGTCGTAAAGCTGGCTGGCTCCGTCATCCAGGTCTTTACTTCCATCATAAAGCTGGCTGGTTCCATCTTTCAGAGTCTTGGCTCCGTCATCCAGTTCCTTGGCTCCATCATAAAGCTGGCTGGTTCCGTCTTTCAGATCTTCGGTTCCATCATAAAGATCTTTCGTTCCATCATAAAGCTTCTTAGTTCCATCAAAAAGATCCTTAGATCCATCTACCAGCTTCACTGCTGCATCATCCAGTTCATCCAGAGAATCCTGAAGTTCATCCAAATCATCGGAATCCTCAAGATTCAGACTGCTGAGCAAGTCTGTAACCGCCATAGTGAAAGTATTTCCCATAGTACAGTCTGTAACATCAGCCTCCATTGTGAATCCTTCCGGAATATCAATCTTATCGGAAAGGTCACCGCTTAAATCCAGGCTGTCCTTTAAACCTGGAACTGCAACTCCTACAACCATTTCCTTGTCGCCATCGGAAATCACCTTTCCATTATCAATGGTAACATTGGAAAAATTATCGGAAGAAAGGATCATTCCGGTTACCATAACAAACGGAGAATAAACTTCTACGTCTTTTTTATCAACTTTTACTGTCTTTTTGGATTTGTTTGTATAAGAAACTTCCATACGAAGATGTCCACTCTTGCCAGCAAGCTCCTCTGGAGTAATTTCCTGGTCATCCAGATAATATTTGATCTTCATATCTACCGGAAGTTCCTTGTTGGAAGTTCCCTGATAGTAAATATCACTGCTGTCTGTATTCCAGGTAACCTTGTCGCCATCCTGGGTAAAGGTTTCATCACCTTTTACATTCTTGATTCCTTCCAGGTCAGATACATCGGATATATCTCCCTCTGCTGATCCGGAATTCTTCAGCCAGTCAGATACGGTGATGTCTTTTATTTCACCTTCTGCAGTAGCGTTTACATATACGGTTTCTTCCTTGGATACTCCATTGTCTGCTTCCTGTGCTGCAGCAATTACTGGTGTAGTTCCAAGGACGGCAGCCATTCCGGCAGCCATTGTAACATTCAGAATCTTTTTATTTCGGTTCATGTTAGCCAACTCCTTAATTCTTACTTAAATATCTGACGTCTGCAAACTCCTATCGCTGTCCTGCAGCGTATCTGTTTTCCCGACATCAGTTAGTCATCTCTTAGCCTATGAAAGTTATACAACAAAACTGACCAGTAGTCAATATCTGCTTTTTACCCAAATCTTTTCCTGTTTTGATATTGACTTTTGGTCATTTTTGTTTAAAATAGAAATAAGCCACCATAATTATCAAGAAAAGTTCAGATAGTGAAGCTATAATTGTAACAACCGACTTTTATTGCTGCTGGAAGAGACAGTAAACTTTTATTTATAGAATATCTGACAGACATAAGCTTAGGAGGAACTGGCATGGGAAAACTGGAGTTAAATAAAAAAAGGAAGAAAAGTGCTCTGTACAACACTGCCTTTGAACTCTTTACCACTAAGGGGCTTGCCAAGACAACCATTTCCGATATTGTGGAAAATGCAGGTGTTGCAAAAGGAACTTTTTACCTCTATTTTAAAGATAAATATGATATTCGAAATAAGCTGATCTCTCACAAAGCCGGCGAACTTTTTTCCGAGGCGCATGACGCTCTGGAAGCCTCCCACATTACCGGTTTCACTGCGCAGCTTCATTTTATTGTAGATAATATTCTGGACAGGCTGGAAACTGAAAGTAGTCTGCTTGGCTTTATTTCCAAGAATCTATCCTGGGGAGTTTTTAAGGATGCGTTTCAGGAACAGGCAGATGACGATGATTTTCCATTTTTCCAGGAATATCTCAATCTTCTGGATCAATCTGATGTACAGTATGATTCCCCAGAGCTGCTTCTTTTTACCATCATTGAACTGGTAAGTTCCACAAGTTACAGCTGTATTCTTCACTCCCAGCCAGTCTGTCTTGCTGAATACCGTCCTTATCTTCATCGGACGATAGACTGTATTTTGCAGGCATTTATCCATGGAGCAGATGTTGAAAAATTATAGACTTATACATTAAAATCCTGAAGGAGACCTTACAGATGAAAGAAAAATTATATACCATTCCTCTGATGGATGCTTTTAAAGCAGAGGACGAATGCCCTTTCTGTTTTGTGGAGCGCCAGCTGGAACAGCATGCCATGGATTTCGTTTTAGGTGCCGGTGCATCTTATATGGAAGACGATGTACGGGCAGAAACTGATAAAATGGGCTTTTGCCGTACCCACTATAAGAAAATGTATGACTATGGAAACCGTCTGGGTACAGGGCTGATTCTGAAAACCCATTTTCAGTACAAAACAAAAGAACTTCATGAACAGATCAGGATTTTCGCCCCTTCCAGGGCTTCCGTTTTTTCCCGATTTAAGAAGGGAAACACAGATACAGATGCACCGAAGACTTCTCTTGGCGTATGGGTAAAAGAACAGGAAGATACCTGCTATATCTGCAATTTTTATAAAGATACCTACGCAAGATATCTGAATACTTTTTTTGAACTGTTTAAAAAAAATCAGGAATTTCTCCCGCTTTTTGAAACCTGTAAGGGATTTTGCATTCCCCATTTCGGAGATCTGGTTGAAACAGCTGAAAGTGCTTTATCTGATAAAGAGAAAAAAGCCTTTTACGCTATCCTTTTCCCAATGATGGAGCAGAATATGCAAAGGCTTTCTGATGATCTGGACTGGTTCTGCGATAAGTTTGATTACCGCAATAAAGATGCGGACTGGCGTACTTCCAAGGATGCACTGCCGCGTGGAATGCAGAAAGCGGCAGGAGGATATCCGGCAGATGAGCCATATACTATGGACAAGTAAAACCAGACAAGCTCCTGTTCGTTGCTTACGCAAATAAAGACTCCTCAAATTAACATTCTTTAGAGCGTGTTAATTTGAGGAGTTTTTTATTTGTCAGTTTTCAGAACTTTCTCCAGGTATCTCTCTTAAACAAAAGTAACAGCGGGAATACTTCAAGCCTTCCTGCCAGCATATCAAAGATCATAACACCCTTAGAAATATAAGAATACGTATTAAAGTTCCCGGTAGGTCCCACAGCTCCAAGCCCAGGTCCTATATTATTCAAAGTGGCTGCGATCGCAGTGAAATTGGAAACCATATCCAGATTGTCCAGACTTATGATCAACAGTGAAATAACAAAAATCATAATATACACAAACAGGAACATGTTTGTAGCTCTCACCACCTCATGGGGAATCGCCTTATCATCCATCTTGATCTTCTTCACTGCATTTGGGTGCAGATACAGCTGCAGTTCCTTGCGTGCAGATTTACACAGGATCAGAAGACGGGATACCTTGATACCGCCGCCTGTACTTCCTGCACAGGCTCCCACAAACATAAGGATAACCAGAATGGTCTTGGAAAATACCGGCCACACATTGAAATCTGTGGTAGCATATCCAGTAGTCGTAATGATGGAACCCACCTGGAAGGCAGCCTGCTGGAAAGCTCTTCCAAAGCTTGTGAACATCTCTCTTGTATTAATAGCGATAGCTACAATGGCCAAGCCAATAATCCCCAGATAGTAACGTACCTCTTCATTCTTGGCTGCCTGCATTACTTTTTTCGTCAGAAGCAGATAATAGGCATTAAAGTTGATTCCAAAAAGAATCATAAAGACCGTGATCACCACCTGATTATACGTGCTGTAGCTTGCAATACTGTCATTTTTGATACCAAAACCACCAGTACCTGCGGTACCAAAACTAAGGCACAATGTATCAAACAGAGGCATTTTTCCAATGAGAAGGAAAATGATCTCCACAATAGTCAGAATAATGTATATGGTATACAAAATCTTGGCTGTGGACTGTACCTTCGGCACCAATTTGCTGACAGACGGTCCCGGGCTCTCTGCTTTCATCAGATTCATGTGGTATCCACCGGTAAGAGGCAGCAGGCAGAGAATAAATACCAGTACTCCCATTCCGCCAATCCAGTGGGTAAAGCTTCTCCAGATCAGCATACAGTGAGACAGAGCCTCCACATCACTCAAAATACTGGCTCCAGTCGTGGTAAAACCGGAAACAGTCTCAAATATTGCATCTATAGGATGGGGAATACTTCCTGAAATAATAAAAGGAAGCGCTCCTGCAATACTGAGTACCAGCCAGCTGAGAGCAACTGTAACAGCACCCTCTTTGGCATGGAATACTTTGCTTTTTCTTTTCCTCCTGGTAAGCGGAATTCCAATTGTCAGACAGATCAACATCGTGATCAGAAATGCCAGACCATTTTTTTCCCGGTAAATGATTGCTGTAATTCCTGGCAAAATCATAAATGCCGCTTCAAAATTGAAGATCCAGCCAAGAATATAAGATATCATGGAATAATTCATGTCCGGACTCCTTTACTTTGCAAGTATATCGTTGATATCACGAAGGCCTCTGTTCGTGGTAACAATTACAACTCTGTCTCCAATCTCCAGGGCATCATGTCCACGAGGAATGCGGACACTGCCATCCCGGTAAAGACATCCAACAAGAAGATTCTTCTTCAGATTCAGTTCGGACAATGTCCTTCCTACAATAGGTGAATTATCACAGATCTTAAATTCCAGAGCTTCTGCCTTTCCATCCAGAATGTGATACAAGGTCTCCACATTACTTCCAATGGAATTCTGAGTTGCTCTTACATACTGCAAAATATAATCTGCAGTAATGTATTTCGGGTAAATAACACTTCCGATGTCCAGACTGTCAATAATATCGTCATAGGCAAGTCTGTTTACCTTGGCAACCAGCTTGGCATTCGAAATAGTCTTTGCGAAAAGGGAAAGGAAAATATTCTCCTCGTCCATATTGGTCAAAGTTACAAAGGACTCAGCACTTTCCAACCCCTCTTCCAGAAGAAGGGAACGGTCTGTGCCGTCACCATTAATAATCGTAGCATCTGTAAGTTCTTCGCTTAGGAACTCACAGCGGTTCTTATCTTTCTCAATTACCTTGACTTTGATCTTCATGGCAAGCAGGGCCTGGGCAAGATAATAAGAAATAGTTCCGCCGCCTACGATCACGGTGTTCTTTACCTGATGGGTCTTCAAGCCAATCTTTTTAAAGAAAGCTGCTGCATTCTGCGGGGTAGCAAGAATAGAAATCACATCTCCATTCCGGATCACATTGGTACCGCCTGGAATGGTAGTATAATCTTTTCCCTCAATAGCGCAGAAAAGAATATCGCAGCGAAAGTGCTCCGTAATCTGCTGAATGCTCTTTCCATCCAGTTCAAATTCAGGCATTACTTTAAATTTCAGAAGTTCTACCTTGCCTCTGGCAAAAGTATCAATCTTTATGGCGGATGGAAAACGCAGAAGTTTTGAAATCTCCTGTGCTGCTGCCAGTTCCGGGTTGATAATCATGGTTACGCCCAGACGCTCCTTGATAAAACCGATCTCCTTACTGTAAATCGGATTACGCACACGGGCAATTGTGTGGCAGTGACCAGTCTTCTGGGCGATCAGACAGCATAGAAGGTTCATCTCATCTGATACAGTAACTGCGATAAGAATGTCTGCTGTCTCAATTCCCGCTTCCATAAGAGTATTGATACTTGCTCCATTTCCAACAACGCCCATAGCATCTACTTCATCTGTAATCGCATTAATCCTGTCCGGATTGATATCGATCAAAGTTATATCAGTATCCTCTTCCTGAAGCTGTTCTGCAAGTGTACGTCCAACTTTTCCACACCCGACAATTATAATTTGCATAAATCCTCCAAATATATAAATAATAGGAAAATGTCAGGTCACAGACAAAAAGCGAGTCTGCTCCTAACATTCTAAACACTGCTATTATAGCACTACTGTATGTTTTTGGAAATAGTCATTTTCTTACAGTAAATCTTAGAGTGTGTTTGAAGTTAACTGTGGACTTTGTTCACAAAAAGCCCGGGAAGTGCGGCGCGAAATCATGCGAATGCGTGATTTCTGTGCATCGCGAAGCGCGTTACTGTGAACGGAGTGAACAGCAACGTGTTGTTCGAACAGGTGTTTACTTTTTATTTCATATGTAGTACAATGACTTTATCTCTATAAATATACTTTTATTTCATTTTCCCGAATTTGGCTTTCGCCATTAACTTTATAAACAGGATATTTTCCCCAGAAATGGAAGGAGGCCGGTGCTTTCGCACCGGCGCGTATGAAAAAGAAAAATATTAAATTAAGAAAGACTTGGTGCTTTCTACAGTTAATAATATACGAAACAAATGTGATAAAAGTGTGAAAGACTTTTGAAAAAATCATGAAACGATTTCTGCTGTTTTTGTATAAAAAAACGAAACAATAACTCAAAATAAGGGATTTTACCAGATGAATGGACACAAATTTGAATATAAATGCGCCCGGATGCTGCGCCGAAAGGGATTTCACCATGTAGAAGTTACCAAAAAAAGTGGTGACCAGGGTGTTGACATCATTGCCTACAAACATTTTTCAAAATATGCAGTTCAATGCAAATATTATTCTTATCCAGTTGGGAATAAAGCAGTGCAAGAGGTCTATGCCGGGGGCAAATACTATGACTGCGACCGCTGCATCGTTATGACAAATGGCACTTTCACCAAGGCAGCTATCAGCGCAGCCAATAAATTAGATGTAAAGCTATGGGACAACTGCTCTATGTTAAAGAGTACAAGTCTGATTTTTGAAATAATGAGAGCAATGAATATTCTTGGAATCCTATTTGGATGTTATCTTCTAAGAAATGTTTTTCCATTTTCTTCGGATACTTATTTGCAGTATTATCGGGAATTTTCCCTGATTCTGGCTGGGCTTCTTGGCTGGCTGGGCTGGGAGAACTGGATGTTAAGTACTTTAGCTGGAGCACTGTACCTTTTCCTTGAATTTACATTTCAAGGAGCAGGCAACGTTCCTGAATTCCTGGCAGGCGGTGTAAATCTTGTATTTCTGATTCCCGCACTGATTTATTTTGTGCATGTGTATCTCTTAAAACCAAAGCCATAATAAAAAATACCATCCGTTCTTTTCACTGCACCACCAACAGTATACGTAACTATTACATTCTCTTATATAAACACATTTATATATTTTTACATAGAATAAAGGGAAAGACCTTACGGAATAAGGAAAGGATCTGTTTATGGAAAATTATCAGATGAACCGTTCGGGCTGCCGCCCTTATAATAGAACCTGCGGGATGATGAATTTCTCTCCCGCTCCACTGTCGCAAATGCGGCGAGAGACTTCTTGCAGCGAAATGAATTGTGAGTCCTCAGACTGTACCAGACCATATAAAAATTCCGGTGATTTCATACCTGTGAAGTCTTCATACAATCCGCCAATTTCCCAAACACCAAACTGCCCCTGCACTAAACCAGTTTCATCAAAAACAGATAATATGTATGAGCACCTGAAACACCTGACACCAGCAATGGCCTATGTACCATATCAGAATTTCACTTCAGCCTATGATCTTGACTATGCCTTGTCTGTGGGCACTATTTTCCCACAGCTTTGTAAACCATTCTGTGGAAAGAGAGGTATTCGAAGATGATGAGAAAGCAGCCTTCCCCAAGATGCTCTTTTTTACAGCAGATCAATGAGGTTAGTTTCGCTGTCAATGACATGCTTCTTTATCTGGATACTCACCCTGAGGATCAAAAAGCATTGCGCTATTTTTCCGATATTTCTGACCGTCGCAACCAGCTGATGGCCGAATATGCTGAGAAATACGGTCCTCTGACCATCGACAGTGCAGCTGTAAGCAGTGAAAATGCATGGAAATGGTCTCAGCAGCCATTTCCATGGGAAAAGGAAGGAGCGTGACAGTTTATGTGGAATTATGAAAAAAGATTACAGTATCCAATCAATATCAAAACGCCAAATGCGAAGCTGGCTCAGTTCATTATGAGCCAGTATGGTGGCCCGGAGTGCAGTAACCTATACTAGGACAATATTCACCTTTTTAGGGTTATTTTTCAAACCGGTTGATGATGCAATATTTAATAAGAAGAAAAGCCTTTACTCTCCTGAGGGGCAACTCGCGGGATTGTAAGGGCTTTTCTTGTCTAAGGGAAATCTCATGTTCAGTTTTACTGTACCAGATTCTTTCTCATCTGTCGAGTTTTATCGTGCGAGATAGTACGACAGCATTCGACATCACAGGCTCTTCACCAGTACAGTGAAGCCTGCTGCCTTCAGCTTCTTTACCACCTTATTGGCAGCCTTCTTTGTTCTGTAGGTGCCGACCTGGACACGGTATGGGACGGAGCCGGATACTTTGCGGATACTTGATGAAAATCCTTTTTTCTTAAGCACTTTCACCATTACATCTGCATTTTCTTTTGTTCCGTAGGCTCCAGCCTGGATGTAATACTTTGCTTTTGGTTGCGCCGGCGCAATTGTGATCGTTTTTCCCAGAATGCCCTCTGCGATCAGCTTTCCGTGAGCATCCATGCCAAGTTTTTTCGCTTTGGCATAATCGTCTTTGTTATCACAGAAGAAAGATTCTACCAGGACAGCTTTTGCCTTGGTCTTTCTGGTCCAGTACAAACCTGGACGTTCTTCAGCTCCTCTGTCATGCCAGACAGTGCCAAGCTTCGCGCTGATCCGCTGGGCTTCCGGAAGTCCATTTGCATTGTAGCAGTACGCTTCACAGCCATATGCCTCTCCATTAAAGGCATTCAGATGAAGCTGGACAGACAGATCATAGTTCTGTTTATGCTCTTCTTCAATGAAATACTTGATTTCATCATTCAGGGAATGTAGCTGACCTTCCGGAGCAATACACAAGATTGCCTCATGACCTGCTACCTTAAGCCATTTGCACACATAAGGTGCCAATTCTTTGTTGTATTTATATTCGTTCACACCACCCTTGCTGGTGCCATCTGCAGATGAGATGATACCACCGCCATAGTTCGCGTGACCTACACAGATAAAATATTTCATGTTGAAACTCTCCTTTCAAAAAGGAGGGCGATCACTCGCCCTCGTCAATATCTTCTCCATCTTTATTAATTGCTTTGTCTGCCACTTCCAACCCCTTGATCAGGATCTTCGGGACGTCCACTCCCATCTCCACCAGATTCTCACAAATAGACCTGATCTCATTTACTAACAGGGATGCCAGGACAAAGAACCCCAGCAATGTAGTGATTCCAAGATCAATTCCAAGCGTCTTGCCTAACTCCACGAACACTGCCGAAGCTCCAAAGGCTACTGCGATCATAATCCAGTAAGCCAGTTTCTTCAGAACGCCCTTCCACCCTGCCTTGGAATTCTCTTTGTGTGTCAGTCTGGCTTTCATCCAACCTGTGATCCAGTCCGCAACATTGAACGCCAGGAAAAGAGCAAACAGGATCCAATGTTCTCCAAAAATATAACTTAATACAGCAACAACTGCGCCAACAATGGCATTATACGTATCAATCACCTTCATAATTATGTGTTCTCCTTCTTATTATATTATTTTATAGTATAAAAATAAGACCGGTTACACGGTCTCGCCCTGGGTTCGTTCATATTATCACCCTGCCTTTCTTTTAAGCGCTTCGATTTCTTCATGCTGCATTTGAATTGCCTTAATCAGATATGGGATCACAGCTCTTTCATTCCAGTCTTCAATCAGTCCGTTCTGGTATCTGGCAGCTAATGGAAGGTACTGCTCCACATCCTCTGCGTAAAGCCCGGGAATGGGAACAGCGCTGTCTTTTTCCAGATAGCCAGGCTTATAAACAAAGAATACGGTTGGAAGCTTATACAGATTTTGTATATCATTATCTGTCATGTCCCGGATATGATTCTTGTATCTTCTGGATGAACTGGATAAATAAGAAACCGTAGCCCCATCACTGTCAAATACCAGGTGTCCTCCGGACGATACATGACCTAATCCGAATATCTTGAATCTCTCCGTGCCATCATCAAAACCGCTGCTATCTGTATTTACAGCTGTGTAAATATGTAAGCCGTTTTTTACTGTAAGTGCTCCTCCGGTTGAACTTATTTTACATGTTCCGAATTTTAAATATCCATCCGAGTGTATAGTCATTGCATCTATCCCCGCAAAACGTGACTGAATTTTATCGGATGATATCGTCCATCCTCCCAGCGTACCTTTGACGCTTTTTATACTTCCATCAGTTAATATGCAAAAATAGCTATTAGCCGTCACCACACCGTTTAAATTGATCTTACTGGCACTGATGGAAATACTTTCTGAAGACTGGTTGATCTGGGAGATCAGGCTTGCTTTATCGGCTTTACCGCTCCATGATGTGGAACTGGTTACAGTGCTGACGATTGCGGACTCTGTGATCTTTACTTCTGCTGATTTTCTCCATGTTTCAAGGCCTGACACCTTACTGTCAGTGGAATCCAGGCTTTCTTTGGTTGCATAGGTGCTGGATACGGAAGCTGTAATGCTCTCTGCTTTCTGATCAATAGCGGAATTCATTGCCGTTACGGTTGCGTAAGATTTCAAAAGCTCATCTGTATTCGCATTGGCGCTCTTAACCGCTTCGTTTTGTGCTGCATCCGCGTAACCTTTTGCTGTGGTATCTGCTGCCTGCAGTTTTGCCTGAACGTCAGCTCCTGTTGCGTAAGTCTTGGATATTGTACTGGATAGACCATCCACACTTGCCTTAATGGCTGCATTCATGGCAGTAGTCGTGGAATAGTCACTGTTTATCCTGGCACTAAGGTTGGTCAGGTTTACTGAAAATCCATCCAGGCCTGCTTTGTAATCTGCTACTTTTGCATCCAGGGAGCTATACTGACCGGTTACGGTATCATATTTACTGCTGATATCGGAAAACTGCAGCTGAAGGCTGTTTATATCCAGTACGGCTGATGCAAGTTTACTGTACATGGTTGCCTTGCTGTTCTGCAGCTCAATCAATTCTGACTCGCTGATCAGTGCAGAGAGCTTTCCTCTGACTACTTGGACAGCTGTTTCATTAGACTGGAAACGCTTCAGTACATAATCCTGCGAGTATATATTGACTGGTTGTTCGAATATCATCGGGTTTTTCCTCCTTTCCGGATAAAAATCCATAATAAAAGACACCTTGGGAGGTGCCATTTAGCATGGGTTCTTATTAGTTAAACCAACAAAATAGTGAGAGCTTCAATAATG
>NZ_JAQDKY010000025.1:0-64005 GCF_027662325.1 Blautia faecis
TTCGAGTCCGATCATCGGCTTTTGGTTTTAAAAGAATATATCGCGGGATGGAGCAGTCTGGAAGCTCGTCGGGCTCATAACCCGAAGGTCATAGGTTCAAATCCTATTCCCGCTACTTATGCCCAGATAGCTCAGTTGGTAGAGCAGAGGACTGAAAATCCTCGTGTCGCTGGTTCGATTCCGGCTCTGGGCATTTTAAATGCCGAAGGTTGTTTAGAAAAAAACTTGGCGTTTAAGATGTGAAATATATGACAAATTTAATATGGAGCATTAGCTCAGTTGGTAGAGCACTTGACTTTTAATCAAGTTGTCCGGGGTTCGAATCCCCGATGCTTCACTTCATAGAATGCCGGAAATCCTTTATTTATGAGGGTTTCCGGCATTTTTATATTTTCTTATAATTCTCAAATAACTCTAATTAATCAAAAGCATATGTCCCATTTGTATCCCATTGAAAATAAGATGTCTCAGATATGTCTCATATAATAGTAAAAATCCACGCTTTAATTTTGAAATTTTCTTAAGGCCAAAAATTTGATTACTGAGAAAATTAGTGATTTTAAAGCGTGGATTTTTATTATTTAGAAGTTATTTAGAGAGTTATAGGTTTATTGTTCACTGGTAATGTTCTGCAAGGTATTTTGTGAACGGAGTAAACAGTAATTATTATGGGCGCACGATAGTTCCTGCGCTTTCCATAATTTCTACAATTTCGTACATATTAGTAACGCCACCAACTGCCAGTTTTTCTTTTAAACCATAGAAATCAAGGCAGGTACCGCAGGTGAGAATCTTTACACCCTCGGCTTCCAAAGATTTCAGATCTTCCAGGGAATCGGAGTCTTCGCAGGTAAGGGATGCTCCGGAGTTGTAGCACAGAATGATCTCTGGGAGCTGATCCTGTTTGGTGAGAGCGAAAATGAAGGATTTCATAAGAATCTTTCCAAGCTGTTCTTCACCATTTCCCATGGTATTGGCGGAAAGGACGGCTACAAGACCATGTTTCTTGGAATCCGGGGTGCAGGCTGGAACGGCAGATTCAGCTGCTGGTGTTGAGGTTGTGCTGTTTTCCGGAATCTGGAAGGTTACGGTGAAATCTTTCTTTGTTTTTTTCTCAGAAGAGACTGTAAAGCCTTTGCTGTTGCCAAATTTGGTAAGGTTCTGGACGGCAATTTCATTGTCAACGAGAATGATAAGGGTGCCGCCATTTGTCATTTCTTCGGATTCTTTCTTTGCGTTTACAACTGGGAGTGGGCAGGCCATTCCTCTTGCGTCAAATGTTTTTGTTTCCATGTAATTCCTCCTACTATCTATATTGTATTTTTTGAATTGACATTTTTCAACAGACTCTATAATACAGCAAATATTAAGTAATGGATACTCTGACACAGTAAATTTTTAATATATTGCGTGAGTAATGCTGAAAATTAATTTGTACTGCATTAGAGCCTGTTTGAAAAATCATTCCCGCAATCTGCACATCCCACTTTGCGGTATATTTCGCCCGAATTCAGTTGCCGTAGCCCGCTACGGCGCCCTCATCCGGGCGAAATCTCCCACAAATTGTGACGCACATCTTGCAGAAAGCCTTTTTCAGACACGCTCTAGAGCCTGTTTAATAATTAAATTATACACTCATATATGCCCTCTGGATCCAGGTCTTGCTCCTGAAGTAGTTTCTCAAGGGCAGTGCGGCTTGTGGGGGGCGCACACCAGGAAAGTCCGCAGCTGGCAGAGATACTTCTTGGAACCGGAATCAGTCTTCCTGGAGCACCAGTGGCTTTGCAGGATTTCTCCATGGCGATGGCGTCGGTGGTGCAGCGAAAGGTGATGATTAAGCGTTTTTCCTGGGAAATCATGGGGTACCTCCTGATTGACCGCATATTTGGTCGAAAAAAATTTTATTGCTATTAAAGTGCGATATATGGTGCATTACAAACTTTCTGTAGAATAGGAAGTGGTCGTTATTTCACTGGGTTCTGCTGAAAGTTCTCTGCAATCTGATTCATTTAAGGATGAAACTGATCCCTGTTCCGGAGCCACTTCAGCAGGTGTCACCAGATACCCATGCGAAACCGGTTCAATAGTCTGTTCCATTACCCTGTGAAGGAGCTCCAGGCCGCCTGTTCCCTTGAAGGCTCCATAGAGAAAGTTGTTGGAGATTTCTTCGGTGATGGATTCCAGACCTTCCATGATCATGCCTTTGCCTGGTGTTTCGTACCAGCGGATGAGAATTTCATCTTCAGGCAGGAAGAAAATGTTGATTTTTCTTCGAACACATTCTTCAAGGAAAGTGAAGTCCAGCTTTAGGACGGCGGTTCCGTTTTCATCTGTAGTGAAATCTCCGGAGGCTGCAATCAGATAGCTTTCCTCGTGGAGGGTAAGCCAGGATTCTTTGAATTTTCCAAGTCCGGTCGGGATGCTGTGCCATTCGCCGGATTCCAGAAAGTTTACGGAGAAATTGCCTTTTTCACAGGCGAATGAAATCTTTTGCACACCTTCCGTCATATTATTGTGGAAAATCTGGATAAACAACGGGAAAAGACCAATGCTCTGTGGAGAAAGTTCTAAAATTTTGCCATTAAGCTGCTGGGTGAACTGGTAAGGATTCGGTTCAGGAAGTCCTTTCACGTAATTCCAGGTATTCGGTCTGGCGTTAGTACTGTGGCGGAGCCCAGATGGATTTTTTTTCCAGCCGCCTTTTCGGAGGGCAGGAAGTGTCTGAGGCGCGTGAGTGCCGTTTTCAAGCTCGGCAGTCAGGCGGTTCAGGAGTGTCTGGGCACATGGGTTTTCAGGCAGAATATCTGCAGGATGAAAGTTGCGCGGAAAATGCTTGCGGATAATGTTCAGCATGACGCAGTTCTGGAAAAGTTCGTTATTTCCGGCGTTTGTGACGACTACCATGTTCATGTCAGGGTAAACGATTACATTCTGACCAAGCATTCCATTGAATTCAAAGCTGCCCGGGCGGGCTTCCATCCACAGCTGGTAGCCATAGCCGAAAGTACCTTCAATGCTTTCCTTATGCTTGGCGGTGGAGACTTCAACCCAGAATTCTGGGATAATCTGTTGACCGTTCCATTTACCTTTTTGTAGATAAAGCTGACCTAATTTTGCCATGTCTTCGGTGCAGAGGAAAAGTCCCCAGCCGCCTTTGGTAATGCCCTTAGGGCAGGTTTCCCAGAAATATCGGGTGATTCCAAGGGGAGCGAAAAGCCGTGGTTCCAGGTATTCGGTAAGTGACTGGCCGGTGCGTTCCGTGACGATGGCGGACAGAACGTAGGTATTCAGGCTGTTGTACTGGAAATTTTCCCCGGGGGTGCCGCTGATGGAAGAATTCAGGTAGCTGGTGAGCCAGTCGTTTCCAGAGACGATCCCGGATTCGTTGAAAGTGACGCCACTGGTCATTGTGAGAAGATTTTCTACAGTGACTTTAGGGCGGAAAATCTTGTTAAAGGTGTTCAGCTTTTTCTGGAAAATGTCGTAAATGTTCTCGTCCAGAGAAAGCTTGCCTTCCTCAACCAGAAGACCAATTGCCATGCCGGTGATGCTTTTGCACATGGAATGGGTCACGTGCCAGATCCGGCTGCGGTAGGGGGCAAAATTGGCCTCGCAGATGACCTTTCCATTTCGGAGAACCATGAAATGGTGCATGTCTGTATAGTGTGAAGTGTCCAGCTCCCGCAGCAGGTCGGCCAGCATGTCAGAGGAAATACCCTGGCTCTCCGGCGTGGCGCGGGGAAATGGCTGCTCGTATGGTTTGTCAAATGGAAATTTAGTTTTTTGCGGGAAGAAATCTACCCGGCTGGCTCCGTCCGTTTTTCCCAGAATAATGTTTGTAATCAGTTCTGCAACTGCAATCTGTTCTTTTGCCATAAGGTGCTCCTTTCTTTGGGAAAGCGGTAAAAGTTGTTGTTAGGGTTATTGTAGCAGTGGGGGACAAGTGTGTCAATAAGGGGTGAAATGGGGAAAATTTATAAAAAATGGTTCTATGGGTTGTATTGGCAGACATAAATATTACTAGTACATCGAAAATTAAGTATCTGCTATATTGACGCAGCAGATGAAAAATCAGACAAGTCAATATGGCAGTTACTTAATATTTGATGTACTAGACCCTGCACAATCACGAAAAGTGCGCAGTTCGCAGAGGAGTTTTTTCAAACATATTCTGGCGGCTGTTTGCTGTGAGCTGTCCGTGCAGTCTGCCGGAGGCAGAAAAAGTGCCCGAAATGGTACAAAGTTAATTGCATTAGGAGACAGCAGCGGTGATAAGCTTTTGGATTTTGGACAGGCATGACAAGAAGGAGGGCCTTTATGAGATTATTGAAAAAATATTTCAATCGGGAAAATAAATTCAGTTTGAAAGAACGTTTCAATATGGTGATGACCGTGGTGACTTGTTTTTTCATGGGAGTGATGAGTGAAAATGGACGGGGTATGCAGGGAATAAAGGGACTGATTGATGGAATCGGCGGACTGGCTGTAAGGATGAATGGATGGCTGAGTGTGGTGACTGGCTGGGAGCTGGGCGCGCATGAAGCTTATGAGATATATGAAAAAGGTATAGTGGGAAGATTTTTCCAGGGAAAGATGCTGGAAGGAATAGATGTGGTGAAGCGTGGACAGGCTTTAGTGGAAAGGGCTGGGCTGCGAGGAAGAAGGGGAAATCGGATACGGGATGTTTCACATGAGAAAGGACTGCCTTGCATGGAACGATGGGGGTGCAGAGGCAGTCCGTAGAGGCATAATCGGTTGATTTAATGTAACTATGAAACCTATATTGTCAGGTGGATATGTAATGGTTGGCTCTGTATATAAATACAGTGAAGCATGGTTGGAATGGCTTAAAATCTGAACCGGCAATATTTGAAAAATTAATTGGTAACTGTGAACTATGTTCACGAAAACATCTCGCGGTATAGCATCTGCGGAATAGTTACATTAATTGTTAAAATGAACTGTAATCGGACAGATTTCGCTGTTGGTGCCGACTCTCATGTTCGGTCCCCAGATTCCGGCTCCGGAAGTGACGATGTTGTGCATAGTTCCTTTTCGAAGGTAGCCACAGGAATTTTCCCAGAATAGATGGATAATCAGGTTTCCGGGGAAAATCTGACCGTCATGGGTGTGACCACAAAGGTCAAGGTCAACACCGGCAGCAGCTGTTTCGTCTAATTCTTTTGGCTGATGGTCAATAAAAATAATTGGTTTGTTCTGATCCAGCGATTCGGTAAGCTGGGATGGAGTGGCTCTGGAGCCTTCTACTTTTTCACAGCGGGAGGCATCCCGGCGGCCGACAATATAAAATTTGTTGTCGATCAGAACAGCTTCATCGTCTAGCAGGTGAATTCCTGCGTCTGTAAGAAATTCTTCCATTCTGGGATCGTTGTAGTTATCTTCTGTTCCGTTGAAGGTGAAACCTGCCAGGATTGGTTCGTTCAGGTCGTGATTGCCCCAGCAGGCGTAAACTCCATATTTGGACTTAATTCCTTTTAAAATTTCTTTTAATTTATCTGGTTTGGAAATGGCGTCATATTCATTATCGAAAATATCACCTGCGATACAGACTACATCTGGATTTTCAGTATTGATCTTTTTCACAATTCGTTTTGCCTGGGCGGTTCCCATGCTGTAGCCGAAATGGGTATCAGCGAGAAGGACTATTTTCAGGGAATCCATGCCGTCAACTGTTTTTTCAACGTTTATCTCATAAGGTGTAGTTTTCACATGGGTTACATGAAGGATTCCGTAAACACTGAGGCTGATGATCAGTATGGTGCAGATCAGGCCTGTGATGACGAAAGTGCTGCGGTGCCCGATAAACGGGGCATGGAATATGTATTTCAGTATCAGACGGCCAAAATCAACGACAGCGATTACCAGCAGAATATAGATGAAAGTTCCGAGAAAATAGTTACCTGTATGCTTGAGAATACGGTGCAGGTTGGCCGGCTTTTTGATGAGAAAGCCGGTGAGCAGGGCTGTTGCTAATATTATGTAAACTCCTATAAAGGAAGCGCGAAATGCCATTGTCTGAAAAAGTCTGTGACAGGCGCCCATCCATCGTATCATCCAACGGACAACGTATGCATTGATCAGGATGTATAGGGGTGCGAGAAAGAGTGCGGCCATGAAAAACCTCCGTTATATTTACTTTGAAAATTAGCAGTTACACGCTTTGTTACCGTGTCTGCGCAACAATGGGTACAGTATACTACGGTTAATAAGTTTTTGCAATTGTGCATATAATAAGGAGAAATGAGATAGACAGGAGAGCTGTTGCTTATGCGGGCAAAGCGAGAAAGATTCCTGAAACCTGGAACATCAGGTATGCCAATTATTTTTAAGCAATGGCAAAGGGCAGGAAATATATGAGAAAATGGTTTCGGAGCTTTTATTCTTCAGGGCTGTTTATTCCATTCATTTTATTACTACCGTATATGTGTACAATTGCCTTGAATGGGGCTGATAAAGCACTTTTACTGCATTCTCCGGGGGTGGAGGATATGGTTCCGCTGATGTTGATGGTACAGATGAAAGGGGATTATGCGGAGGAAGCGGTGAAAGCTCAGGCGGTGATTGCAAGGTCGGAGGTGTACAGGCGGCTGGAGGAGGGGGAAAGTGAAGGAGAAATTCTGGATGAAGTAAGTGAAAGTATCGCAGGGAAAAACAGGGAAAGAAGAGTTGAGCAAATGATAGCTGCGACAGAAGATGAAGAGGTGTTATCCTTCCGAATAGCAGAATTAAATAGTGGCAGGAGTTTTGTTGTTGGGTATGGAGGTGTCTGGAAATTACTGAGTGCGGTGGATAAGCTGCAGCAGTATGGAGCAGCGGCAGAGGCAACAGTCGGGCAGGTTCTTACATATAATGGAAAGCTGAAATTAGTTCCCTATCATGAGATCAGCAGCGGTAAAACCAGGGATGGGAAAGAGGTTTTTCACAGTGCAGATTATGGCTATCTGAAATCAGTGGAAAGTAGTCAGGACAGGGAGGCACCAGATTATGTAAACAGTACATATGTGCCTGCCAGTCAGCTTCCTGCGAAGCTGGTGGTCAAAAAGCGAGATAGTGCCGGTTATGTGACTGCGCTGACAGCTGATGGAAACTGGCTTGAGGGTGAGACTTTTCGCCAGGGCATGCATCTGGCTTCCGCAGATTTTTCAGTGCAGAAAGTAGGAAAAATGGTGCGCTTTTTATGCAAAGGAAAAGGACATGGAATTGGATTTTCCCAGTATGGGGGGAATGAGATGGCGAAGAAAGGGAGTAGCTGGGAGGAGATATTGGAGACATATTTTCCGGAGATGGAGGTTGAGGCAGTGATGGAGATGGAGAGGTGAAAAATGTTGCTGAAAATCGAAAAATTACTTTTATTATAAAAGTTTTATAAAACCCCTTGAATTTTTCAAAAAAAGTGTTATAGTATAACACATACTTGATGACGTAGTAATTAAAACTACATGGTAAAGTTTACAAAAACATTGCAGCTCAGGGGTCAAACTGATTGCTTGCAAAGTTGCTTTGGAAAAGTTCTAGGAGGTGCTATCATGAAATTTAAATTAAAAGATCCGGGAAGTGCGATTACACATGGGATTGCTTTTCTTCTGGCAGCAGTGGGAGCAGCGCCTTTATTGATTCGCTCGTCAGAGTGGAGCGATCATATTCATATTGTGGCACTGGGAGTGTTTATTCTTACGATGATGCTGCTTTATGCGGCAAGTACTCTTTATCATTCCGTTGATTCTACGGCGAAGGTGAACCGCAGACTGAAGAAGCTGGATCATATGATGATCTTTGTAATGATCGCTGGAAGCTATACGCCGGTGTGCCTGATTGTTCTTCATAACAAGATTGGATATATACTTTGCGCACTTGTGTGGGCGACAGCAATTCTGGGAATTGTATTTAAGGCATTCTGGGTGACTTGTCCGAAATGGATTTCTTCTGTGCTGTATATTGGAATGGGCTGGTTGTGTGTGCTTGCGTTCATGCCAATTATTCATGCATTGCCTAAGGCTGGATTTGGCTGGCTGCTGGCGGGGGGAATTATTTATACGATTGGCGGTGTGATCTATGCACTGAAGCTTCCCATCTTTAATGCGAAACATAAGAATTTTGGGTCACATGAGATTTTCCACGTATTTATTATGCTGGGAAGCGCGTGTCATTTTATTGTGATGTATTGTTTTGTGGCGAATATGCCGATTTGATGATATGGTAAGGTAAAATATTTTAGACAAGTTTTTTAATAACTTTTAATATTTAGAGGGAACTGTGACCTCCTTTAAAATTCCATCAGGGCTAATTTTTTCGCCCGGGTTAATTGTTTGATTGCATATTCCCGGCTCATGGCTTCTTCTTTGGTGGCGTAGCCTTCGTAGTAGACAAGAGTTACCGGACGTTTGGTTTTGGTGTATTTGGCTCCGTTTTTGCCGCTGTTGTGGGCTTTCAGGCGCTTTTCCAGACAGTTTGTCCATCCGGTGTAAAGAGTACCGTCGGCACACTGGACGATGTAGGTGTAATTCATGGGGCTCCTTTTTGGGTTGTAAGGTGAAAGTTCTTAATGTTTTACTATGAAAGTCACGGACGGCAGCCAAGAATGAGCCATGCTTGCATGAGCGAATTATTGGATATCGGACGGGCTAGAGCGTATGAGTAAGTAGGGTGATAGCCCGGATTACGAATGCGGTCGGCAGCTGTGGGAGCGCTATAGGCGCGGAACAGCTGACTTTCATATATGGTGATGTCGCCAACAGGCGACATGTCCGTTTAGGAATTAAATAAATATTTATGTAAAGGAGTATCGTCATGCTGTTAACTGGCTGACAATGCTCCTTATTTTTATAAAAAGCAATCGGTAAGCTGGTATATTATTTGCAGTCCAAAAGAATACTATAGCGTGTCAGAATGGCTACCATGGCGGGTTCCGGGCTCTTAGCTGCCTGGAAGGACTGGAAAAAGCAGGTAGGATTTAGGTACCGACTGCGGATTTTCCCACCTGCTTTATTATACGTTGTTTTTTTACTTTTGTGAATGTTGATATTTCATGGACTGAATTTTTTTTACGGCAGATACGTGATCGGGTCGATTGGTTCTCCGTCTTTTTTCATGGCGAAGTACAGGTTACTGCCTTCTTCGCTGTAATAAATGGTAGGAGCTGCGACATAGCCTATGATGGAACCTTTGGTGACGGTATCGCCTTCAGCAACGTCCAGATCAGTAAGCTGACCATAGATTGCCTGGTAGCCGTTTCCAAGCTCCATGGTGACGGTAGTGCCAGTTTGGGCATTATTTTCAATCGAATATACGGTTCCGTTTACTGCGGAAACTACAGGGGCACCTTCCACTGCTTGTACGGAAATTGCAGGGCTCAGTTTATACTGATCCAGAGTTGGGAAGTAAACACTCTGATCCATGCTGTAATCAATGAGAACATGTCCGTTTACCGGCCACTCCATTAATGTATCTTCCGAGAAGTTGATTTCCGGTCCTTTGTGCAGGGAGATCTGGGCGTTTACGCTGGTACTTTCTCCAATGTCAGAGGAGCTGGAAATATCAGCGGTATCGTTAATGTCAGCAGAATTGGTTAAGTCCACGGTATTGTCAAGGCTTGCCATGTCTGTTGCGGATGAATTATCTGATTCGTTTATCAAAGACTCACTGTCTAGGATTCCGGTATCGGAAATTCCGTCCAGATCTGCTTCTACCATGTTAGTACCTGCTTCTGCAAGGGACGAATCATCAGTTGAGTTGGCTCCATCTGCTTTGGCAGTGTCATTTTCCTTGGTGCTTTCCAATGGAAGCACTTCCTGAATATGTTCTGGTTTGTTTGCAACCTGGTAAGCGGTCACTCCGAGAACTGCCATAACTGCAAGGAGAGCGCCGTTGAAAATAAATTTTGCTGTTCTGTTTTTCCTCATATTCTTTTCACCTCTACATACATTCTGTTCACAGCTGTTGTACCTGTCTGTATTTATAGGGTGTCCAGAAAATTGGAGGTTATTCATTAATTCATGAAAATGAGAAAATTTAAATTGGTGGCACTTATATAAGCGGCATGGTATAATAGGGGAAAACATGTGCGGTGCTGTGAAAAATAAATGATGTCGGCAGCTGTGGGAGCGCCATAGGCGCGGAACAGCTGACTTTCATATATGGTGATGTCGCCGACAGGCGACATGTCCGTTAAAAAATAATTTACAGGGGGTAACTTGTGGTGAAGATTACAGAGGAGCTTTTGCAGAAAGCTGATCAGATTCCGAATTTCTCAGATGGAGTTATTATGCCGGATGGGGATTACAGATTGATTGAGGAGAAGGGCCATCTTCAGACCATGATGGCGCTTTTGCCATATCCGGAGAAGGAGATTTGGAAGATGATCCCGGAGAATGATTCGGCACTGTTCTGGATGATCGAGAAGACAGGATGTGTGCTTACAGATTATAATTCAACTGTGGGTATGGTGATGACGCGGTCGCAGAAGGAGGTTTTTGATGCACTGGTTGCCCGTGGGATTATTTCGCCGGAGTATTTTGATATTACCAGGCAGAGGCAGAAGATGCGGGATCAGGGCAAGCAGGGTAGCACTGTATCTGAAGAGAAAACAGAACAGGATTGTTGAGGTATATAAATTCGAAAACTGCTGTACCATTTAATGGACTTTGAAGAGGGGCTAAATGGATACAGCAGTTTTTTAGTTTCTGTTCACTGGCAGATTGCGGGAATAATTTTTCAAACAGGCTCTATCGAGACGTTGACTGCAGCGATAACAAAATTATTGTTCCATCTGTCGTCCAAGAAACCCGGCGGCGGTCTGCGCCAGAAGCTTTTCGCTGGCGCCGGGAATGTCTTTGTCTGTTTTTCCTATGAGGATGACACTGCCGATAGCATCTCCGGCGGCTATGATGGGCTGGATGACCTGGGATGTGGATGGAGCTGGCTGTTCATCCACCACAGGGACTTTGCCACGGTCTTTGGCACTAAGACATTTGGCTTCTCTGTCATTGATAACAGCTTCCAGCTGGCTGCTGATCAATTTTCCAATGAATTCCTTACTTCCCGGACCGGCAGCAGCTACTACCTGGTCGTGGTCAGTGATGCAGGAAAGCATGCCGGTGGAATAGGAGAGGGACTCGGCGTATTCTTTTGCAAAAAGGCTAAGCTCTCCGATTGGGGAGTATTTTTTCAGAATGATTTCACCTTCACGGTCGGTGAAAATTTCAAGTGGGGTACCTTCTTTGATTCGCAGGGTCCGACGGATTTCTTTTGGGATGACCACCCGGCCCAGATCATCTATTCTTCTTACGATTCCTGTGGCTTTCATTTATCTGTTCCTCCTGTACTTTATGATGCAATTGTGGGAAACAATTGACTTTTTTAAACACACTATAGAGCTTGTTTGTTTTGTGGGTTTCCATATTTTGTAGTGTATGGATAGTATGTGAAAATATGGGGGAATTATGCGCACGAGATGAGGTAATTTTTTTGCTCGTGACAATAAGAAGGTATCATATTCAACAGTTTTTGAAAGGCAATTAGGCGAGTATGATTGGTTTACATAACAAAAAAATCTTATGAGTTGCCGGCCAGGTTGTGAACGCTACTTCTTGTGCTTGTCACAAGAAGGTTCGTCTTTTTGTGCATCGCAAAGCGCATTACTGTGAATGGAGTGAGCAGTAACGAACGGTAATTTCGGAGAAAATTCATGCAAATTATGTATGGTTTACATATGGAAATTATGATAAAATATATTTATGAAAAAAAAAAAGCTTGTTTTTTTAGCGTTTGCAACCATTGCGATTGCATTATTGCTTGAAGCCGGAATTTTAAAGTATGTCAATGACAGTAATACATACAGGATGTCAAAAGTACTGCTGGATCGTGTTATCACCGTGCTCAATAAAAATGATGATAGTGAAAATGGACTCATCGAATCGCTAAAGGACGATTATATAGTAAGAGCAAAGGCTGTATCCTATATTATAGATGCAAAACCACAGGTGGAATATGATGTAGAAGAATTGCAGAAAATAGCAGATTTGATATTAGTAGACGAAATTCATTTGTTTGATAAAAACGGATATATCTACAGTGGTACTTTGCCTAAATACTATGGCTTCAGTTTTGACTCCGGAGAGCAGATGGAATATTTTAAGCCTATGCTTACAGATAAAAAGCTTAACATGTGTCAGGATGTTACTCCGAATACCGCTGAAGGAAAGGAACTGATGTATGCCATTACATGGAACGAAGCCGGTACCAGAATGATCCAGATCGGCATCGAACCAAAGCGTCTGCTTAAAGAACTAAAGCAAAACGAAATCTCCGCTGTAGTAAGTGATATGCCTGTTTATAAGGGAATCGAAATTTTCGTGGCAGACTCCCAGACAAAAATTGTAAAAGGTGCTACGGATTCCAGACAGATAGGCGTGAAACTGGAAGGGCTTGTTGTATCATCTGATAAAAAAAGCGGCGAGACAGATGTCCGACTCATAAGGATAGGTGGAAAACGCTGCAAATGTTTACTCAGTCAGTATGATGACTATATTGTAGCTGTAACTATAGACAGTTCCTTTTATCGGCAAGGAAATATTTTTGCGGTTCTCATAGTTGGCGTGTATCTTGTATTGGCTTCCTGCTGTATGTTCTACATGCTTTCAAGAGTTATGAAAGAAAAATATGAAAAAGAAAAACTGCTGTACATATCAAACACAGATGAACTTACAAGATGCTTTAACCGACATGCATACGAAGAAAGGATAAACAACCTTGATCTCCGCGAGGAATGGATATATATTTCCATGGATCTTAATAACCTGAAATATACAAATGATTCTCTTGGACATGCTGCAGGCGATGAACTTATATGTGCAGCGGCCGATTGTATGAGGGAAAGTTTTGGAAAGTATGGAAATGTTTACAGAATCGGAGGAGATGAGTTTGTTGTGATCATCACCGGAAATACAAAGGAATTTCAAAGCATAATAGAAAGCTTTGACCGGCGTGTTGCACAATGGCATGGGAAACTGGTGGATTCTATGACAATCTCATGGGGATATGTTTTCAGTTCTGAGAAAGAATGGGATAACATCTATGACATTGCCAAAGAAGCAGATGAAAGAATGTATAAGAACAAGGAACGCTATTACCAGGAAAGCAAAATAGTCAGACGAAGGTAACAGATTGCTTTTTCCTTATATTTTCAAATATTCTAAATACAACAGAGTTGATTGAAATTTTTTTGGAATAACAAGAACCAGGATGAGACGTGTGCTCAGCCTGGTTCTTGAACTTTTTTTTGTTTTTATTCCTGACCACCCCAGAAATCTACGGGCTCGTAGTCCTGTAATTTCGCAAGGAACCCCTTCTGCTGAAGTTCTTCCTGAATGGCATCCAGAATTTCTTCGCTTTCGGCGTCGATGGTGTGATAGTGGTAGCCGGAGGTTACATTTTTCAGAAGGCTGGATTTGCCAGTGCTGATTTCCTCCATGTAGGCGCGGATGTCGCGGCGGGATTTGATTCCCATGTCAGCTTTCAGCACGCCGTAGACCTTGTGGTAGACGAATACGTCGCGAATCTGGCCGCCGGCGTCTACGATGGTGCTTAATTCCTCTTCAACCTGATCATCTGTGTGATAAACCTTAAAAACTCTGGAATATTTCCTGTCCTCCTGGAGCAGATAGCCTTTGTTGGTGGAAAAAATGGTAGCTCCGTTGGCACGCAGGAGAGAAATATCCTGGACAATAATCTGGCGGCTTACATTTAATTCCTTAGCTAAGGTACCGCCGGAAATGGGATTATTGCTGGAAGATAGGATATTCAGAAGTTGTTTTCGTCTTTCTTCACCTTTCATTTTTTATCTCCTGTCTGCTGGTTTGTGATGAAAGTTACCTGTTACCGTGTAGAGCCTTTGTCAAACATGTTTGGGGACGTGTTGATGGCAGGAAACAGGTGACTTCCATTCTGATAATTACTGTCGGTGGGGGAGTTCAGCCGAATAGGGCTTACTCCACCGGATGAAGATTCTTCATAGATAAATCCATAATAGGAGCAGAATGTGTAAGTGCTCCGCTTGATACATAATTTACACCCAAACCAGTGAGTCTGGCAATATTTTCTTTTGTTATATTTCCGGAAACTTCAATTTCGGCACGTCCGGCAATGTAGTCGATGGATTCTTTCAGCTGTTCAGTGGTCATATTATCCAGCATGATAATGTCCGCACCAGCTTCTACTGCCTCTTTTACCATATCCAGGTTTTCTACCTCTATTTCAATTTTGCGGACAAAAGGAGCGTAGGCTTTTGCCATGGAGATGGCCTGTTTTACGCCTCCTGCGGCACCGATGTGATTGTCCTTGAGAAGAACGCCGTCGGAAAGATTATAGCGGTGGTTATTGCCGCCGCCTACACGAACGGAATATTTCTCGAAAATACGGTTGTTCGGGGTGGTTTTTCTGGTGTCAAGAAGCTTGATCCCGGTTCCCTCAAGAAGAGCTGCAACCTGGCTTGTGTAGGTGGCGATTCCGCTCATTCTCTGGAGATAGTTGAGGGCGGTTCTTTCTCCGCAAAGGAGCACACGGATATCTCCGTAAATTTTTCCCACAAGCTGTTTATTTTCTACGTGGTCTCCGTCTTTTACATAGAATTCAGTTCTGGTGGATGAATCCAGAAGTGTGAAAACACGCTCAAAAACCTGGAGTCCGCAGATGATTCCATCTTCTTTGCAGATAAGATCTACAACGCCTGGGGTGGGATTGGGCATAACGCTGTTAGTGGATACGTCTTCGCTTGTGATATCTTCTTTTAATGCGCTTAAAATGAACGGATCAACATTTAATCCGAGAGTTACCTGATCATACATATAAAAATTCCTTTCTGCCTTCTGGATTTTGGCCAAGGGTGATGGCCTGTGTGGCAAGATGGTGATAAGTTTTGGCCAGAGTCTGGATGTCCTGGTATGGGGTGAAGTCTACGTGGGAAGCAAGGTAATCAGCAACTTCGATGGCATTCTGGGGTGAAGCATTCTTAAGATCGTGCTCTGCCATATCCTGCGCTGCCCGTCTTGCGAAAACAAGGCTTTCCAGCAGGGAGTTGCTTGCCAGGCGGTTTTTGCCATGGACACCGTTGCAGGCAGCTTCTCCTACTACATAGAGATTTTCCATGGAAGAACGGCTCTGATAATCCACTTTTACGCCGCCCATGAAATAATGCTGTGCCGGAACAACCGGGATACATTCCTTGAAAACATCATAGCCCATTTCCCTGCAGTGTTCAACAATGTTTGGAAAATGGTGGCGAAGAGTTTCTGCCGGGATGGTGCGCAGGTCTTCCCAGACAAAGTCGGTGCCGTCTTTTGCCATCTGTTCGTGAATTTTCTGGGAAAGAAGATCACGGGGCAGCAGCTCGTTTACGAAACGGTTCATGTTTTTGTCGTAAAGTCTGGCACCTTCGCCACGGACAGATTCGGAAATCAGAAAGCTGCGGTCTTCCGGATGTTTGGTGTAGAAGGTGGTAGGGTGGATCTGCACGTAATCCGGGTTCTGCAGTTCAATATTATGCTTACCTGCAATAGCAAGTGCGTCGCCGGTAAGGTGGCGGAAGTTGGTGGAATGTCTGTAAAGTCCACCTACCCCTCCGCTGGCCAGAACGGTATAGGTTGCAGTAACGGTGTCAAGGGAACCATCTGGACGGCGGATCACAGCGCCGTAGCAGTGGTTGTCTTTTTCCAGAATATCAACCAGGGTGGTGTATTCCAGAAGTTCTACATTGGAAAGCTTCTGGACTTCGCGGAGCAGGGTGCTGGTGATCTCTTTTCCGGTTACATCCTCGTGGAAAATAATACGGTTGGTGGAATGGGCGCCTTCTTTGGTGTAGGCAAGACTGCCGTCTTCGTTTCGCTCGAACTGGGCACCGTAAGAAACAAGATCCCTGACAACCTCCGGGGAGGTTTTAATCATGATCTCTACGGATTTTTTGTCATTTTCGTAGTGTCCGGCTTTCATGGTGTCTTCAAAAAAGCTGTCATAGTCGGACTGTTCTTTCAGCATGCACATGCCGCCCTGGGCGAGAAAGGAATCGTTACTGGTAAGGTCGGACTTGGTGATGACGGTGATTTTTTTGTCGCGGGGAAGCTGGAGGGCACAGTAAAGACCGGAGCAGCCGCTTCCTGCGATGAGGATATCTGTTTTCATAATTGATGGTCCTTTTTTCGTGGATAAATTTGGTGTACAGAGAAATTTTGCAAAAGTAATCTGAAGCGCAGGCTTATGAAATTTCTCTGTGAATGATTACAATGGTGCGTGCGGATTCAAATTTTCCGAACGACATGCCCTGTAGTATATCACTAAACTTTACAATTGACAAGATAGCTGTAAACTTTTTTGTTGACAGTGAGGACGGCAGGTAATATAATCCTAAGAAAATGTCCGAAAAGAGTGGAGCTATTAGCAGCCAATGAGGGTAAGAAGATATTTAAGAACACATTCGGGCATACATGGAAAATTAAAGTTCCGGAATAAATGAAAACACAGGAGTGAAAAACGATTATGATGACAACAAGACAGCTGCAGGATGAAATTCTGCGTTTAAAGAAGGAAAAAGATATCTGCATTCTGGCGCATGCATACCAGAGCCATGAGATTCTGGAGGTAGCAGATTACACAGGTGATTCTTATGGACTGAGCCAGCAGGCGGCTAAGGCTCCGCAGAAGAACGTGCTGATGTGCGGCGTGCGCTTTATGGCCGAGACTGTGAAGATTCTTTCCCCAGAGAAAACAGTTTACCTTTCCAACAGTGGTGCAGGATGTCCAATGGCAGAGCAGCTGGATGTGGAGATGCTTTCCGCACTGAAAGAGTCCAATCCGGACTACACAGTTGTGGCTTATATTAATACCACTTCCGAACTGAAAACAATCTGTGATGTGTGCGTAACTTCTTCTTCTGCGTTGAAGATTGTGAACAATATCGACAATGACAAGATCCTGTTTATCCCGGACTGCAACCTTGGCGCATGGGTGGAGAAGCAGGTTCCGCAAAAAACGTTCAAGTTCGTTCACGGGGGATGTCCAACCCATCTTAGAATGTCTGTAAGAGATGTGAAAAAAGCCAGAGGCGCTCACCAGGAAGCGAAGTTACTGGTTCATCCGGAGTGTCTGCCAGAGGTTTCTGCAATGGCAGATTATATCGGAAGTACAACTGGAATTATGAAATATGCCAAGGAAAGCGATGCCAAAGAATTTATTATCGGAACAGAGAACAGCATTGTTCAGCATCTTCAGTACGAGTGCCCGGACAAGAAATTTTATCCGCTGTCAAAGGACTGCGTATGCCACAATATGAAACTGACAACCTTGATGGATGTCTATAATTGCGTCTGCGGTCAGGGCGGAGAAGAGATCAAGCTGGATGAGAATGTGAGAGTGAAGGCGAAGGCTTGTATTGATACTATGTTGACGCTGGGGGAATAAAGATATTGACATACAGTAGAAGAGATTTTGGTACGAATATCCCAAAATCTCTTCTATAATGTTATGAATTTCTTAATTACTATTCTTTTTTGGTAAAAATAAGTCTGAAAACGTATCTATAATGTCAGCATAATATCTACGACATACAGCCCATTTTCCCAGTGGTTTTGAAAGTAGCCCTGATATTTAGTGACAATGGAGCGGATTACACGCATTCCAATGCCGTGGTTGCCGGAATCTTTTTTTGATGTGATTAGAAGCGGATTGCTTTTTAATACGTCAACTGAGGAACAGTTTTTTATGGAAATATAGAGATACTGGGAATCAGTGTGGATTTGCAGCTGAATGTCGCCATTTTTTTCCTTGCGGCAGGCATCGATGGCATTATCCATAAGATTCATGAGAAGACTGCACAGGTCATTTTCTTCGATGGAAATTTCAGGTGGAAGCTGAACATCTGCCATAAATTTAATATTGGAATCCTTTGCCTCATTTGCTTTTTGAGTCAAAAGATAGTCTACAAATTTGTTCCCGGTATTAAATTCTTCCAGGCGATCATAACGCTGTGAAAGGTTATGCTCTACAAATGTTTCCAGGTCATCATATTTTTTTAGTTGAAGTTCTGCCTGCAAATAAAAAAACAGGTTTTTCATCTCATGCTTATCGCGGTGCAGTTGTTCTACAAGCGCGGCAGAGCGTTCCAGATGTTCCAGTTGAAGTGCCTGTCTTTGATTGAGCATGGAAACCTCCATGAAGTGATCAAAGTTTCGGATCATCAGATAGGAAAGATAATATACAAGTACGATTAAAAAGCACAGCACAAATTCCTGTAAAAGTCCATAAAACGACTGAACCCGGTAACTTCCCCAAATAGAGAAATAAGATAATATCTGAAGTCTGTCTGCTGTATAGATAAGAACTGGTGCGAGAAACATGAAAAACCAGTAGGAATAAGGCTGTACAGATGTACTTTTTAAGGCATGGCGCTTATAGAAAGCAGATACTGCAATGATTGCCAGATAGTATAATAATGCGGAGAAAAAATTAAAACTATATTGGCTTACATAGCTGGAAAGCATCAGTGAAAAAAGAATACCAATGCAGCCCTTTATGCTGACGAAAGTAAAAAGGCAGGAAACAAAAGTTGTCATAACATTTTTCAAATCGTAGTTCACAAAAAGCAAGGCATATAGCAGGCCACATCCGATTAACATAATGAGATAGAGATTAAATTCATCATAAAACACGTCAAACACATTAAATGGAATGGCAAAAATAATAGTAAACAGAATAATAGAAGCCCATTTGTTTATGTATTTATTTTCTTTAAAACTATAAGCGGAAACTAATGTAACCAGAAGGACGAAAAAAGTGATAACATCTTCCGGCCAGCTGACGATAATGCTTAATATTTCCATAAATAACTCCTCTTAATGCTGCATTTTCAATGAAATAAACTGAGCTCGTGTTTCAGTGATCCGATTTCTGCTTAAAGGAAGAACAGCGCCATTTTCCAATACAATCTGATTTTTTTCAATCCGGGAAATATAGCGGTGATTTACCAGATAGCTTCGATGAGGCTTTATAAATCCCTGATTGTTTAATTTGGTTTCAAAAAGGGAAAGGGTCTGGCGTAAAGAAACAGTTTCCTTGTTAGTGATAACTTTGCAGTGTTTTCCGTTTACTTCAATATATTGAATTTCGTTACAGTGAAAAGAGTAAACGGCAGTGCTTTTTTCTTCCTCTATTGTGATTGCTTTTTCTTCGTTGCGGGTCATTTCATAGATCAGATCACGGGTTAAAGGGGCAAGTTCTTCCAGAAAATGATTTTTGCGGATAAATCGAAACGGTCTCACTTCGAAAGACTGAAACACAAGCTCAGATTTGTTGCTGATAAATACGATCAGGGTTTGCAGACCAAGCTCACGTATTTTTGAGCTTAATTTTATGCCGTTTAATCCAGGCATTTCAATATCCAGAAAAAGAATATCGTAGGTGTTTCCTTTTAGAACAGACTGAAGCAGTGAATTGCCATCTGAAAACTCAGCACAGTCTGTTTGGTAATTGTGCTTTTGAAATGCTTCTATAATGTGAAGCGTCAGGTAATTTCGTATTGCCGCTTCGTCCTCTGCAATTGCAAAACGGACGGATTTGTTGATTACAGAATTCATAAGACCTCCCCATATTTATAAAACGCATTGCGTATTTGAAAAAGTTTCAAATTTTATATTCAGTATAGCACAATCCATTTCCGAACGTCATTGGAATATCTACATTTCAAGCCCTATTTTTACATTTCATGCCCCGTCCGAAACATCTGGAACCCCTATTTGACAATTGGTGCCACACTACTTCCTTTTTGAAAAAAAGTCTGTTATCTTCTCCTATACCAAAAGACATTGGGAAATGCAAAGAAAGAGAGGAAAGAACTATGAAAGAGAAGCTGAGAACAATATTTCTTAGCAGCAGTGTGTCCTTGTTGTGTTTTACATCAAAAGTAAGTGCGGCTGGCTTAGAGGTGCAGACAAGTGACGTAATAACGGTAGTAAAAAACTGTATTCCGTATGTGATCGGAATGCTTGCAGTAATTATAATTGCAATTGCAGTTGCTGTTGCTGCAAAAAAACAGGATTTAAAGAAAAAATTTATGATCAGAAAACAGTGCTTATGTGCAGGAATCCTTTCCTTTGTACTGTCCTTTAACTTAATCTGTAACGGACCCCTTAGTACGTTGCTGGATGTGCTTGTAAATCCGGTAAAAGAGGTTTCAGCAGAGACAAAAGAAGAGGCAAATAACCTGATTACAGATATTGCAGGAGAAGGTTCTGTTCTGTTAAAAAATGATGGAACCTTACCCCTTTCTTCCGACGTGAAAAACCTGAATGTATTTGGCTGGGCGTCTACCAATCCGTGTTATGGCGGAACCGGTTCAGGTGCAGTTGATACATCAAACTGCGTATCACTTCTGGATGGAATCCAGGCAGGTGGATATACTTTAAACCAGACTTTAATTGACATGTATACTTCTTACGCGGAAGAGAGGGGCGAAGCTGGAATGACAGCTGTTGATTGGACTTTGCCTGAACCTACAGCAGATTATTATACAGATGAAATTTTGGATGAAGCAAAAGAATTCTCTGATACAGCAGTGATCGTGCTTTCCCGAATTGGTGGCGAGGGAACCGATCTTCCTACTGACTTTGGAGCAAAAGATGCTGAAGGAAATAAAATTTATACATACAATGATAACAGCAGCGAATACAGCGATTTTGAAGAGGGACAGCATTACCTTGAACTTAGCCAGACTGAGAAAAATATGATAGACATTGTGTGTGAAAATTTTGCTCATGTAATTGTGATCTGCAACAGCTCAAATGCAATGGAGCTTGGGTGGGTAGAGAATTACGACCAGATCGGCAGTGTGATCAGTTGCCCAGGCGCTGGAGAAACAGGTTTCGCTGCACTGGGAAAAATCCTTAATGGAGAAGTAAATCCCTCTGGAAAACTGGCTGACACTTATGTATATGATCTGACAGCAACACCTGCATTCAACAATTTTGGTGATTTCACTTATGAAAATATGAATGAATTCGGCTGGGAAGAGGCCAATCCATTCAGCGGTGAGACAAAGCAGAACGATGTAAACTTTGTCAACTATGTTGAGAATATTTATGTTGGCTATAAATTCTATGAAACAGCATATGCAGAAGCGGAAGCTGGAAATATGGATTTTGACTATGATAAAGTAGTTCAGTATCCATTTGGCTATGGTTTATCTTACACCAGTTTTTCCCAGAAAATCGTAGATTCAAGCGAAACAGATGAGGGAATCAAGCTTACTGTCGAAGTTGAGAATACTGGTGATGTGGCAGGAAAAGATGTAGTAGAGGTTTATTATAATCCGCCATATACCAATGGCGGCATTGAAAAGTCAGCTGCTAATCTGATTGACTTTGGAAAAACAGGTGTGTTAAATTCTGGTGAGAAAGAAACTCTGGAGTTTACTATTAACAAGGAAGATATGGCATCTTATGATTATAAGAACGAAGGCTGCTATGTTCTGGATGAAGGCGACTATGAACTGAGTATTCGTTCAGATGCACATACGATTCTGGATACTGTAGAGTATAATGTGCCTGAAACCATCGTTTATGATGAGGACAATGCAAGAGAATCTGATCAGCAGACTGCAACAAATCAGTTTGATTTTGCAGAAGGAGATGGTGTTGTTTATCTGAGCAGAGAAAATGGCTTCGAGAATTACGATGAGGCAACAGCAGCTCCGATTGATTTCACAATGGATGAGGATAGAAAAGCAAATTATCAGAATATCACCAATTATGATATTGATAGTATGAATGATAATTCAGAGGAAATGCCAACTACAGGCGCTGATAATAAAATTAAGCTTGGTGCCCTCAGAGGAAAAGATTATGATGACGAAATGTGGGACAGCCTTTTGGATGAGCTTTCTATTGAGGATATGACCACATTGATTGCAGGCGGTGGTTATCAGACAACTGCAATTGATTCCATTGATAAAGCAGCAACAACGGACAATGATGGTCCGGCAACTATTTACAACAACTATACGGGAGCAACCGGAAGTGCATTTACAACAGAGGTTATGCTTGCAAATACCTGGAATAAGGATATTGCTTATGAAATGGGTAAGAGCGTAGGAAAAGAAGCAGACGAGATGGATGTTTCAGGATGGTATGCACCTGCAATGAATATTCACAGAACTGCTTTTGGCGGAAGAAACTTTGAGTACTATTCAGAGGACAGCGTACTTTCTGGAATTATGGCAGCAAATGAGATCAAAGGTGCTGATGAGTATGGCGTATACAGTTATGTGAAGCATTTTGCCCTGAATGACCAGGAGACAAACCGAATTTACCAGCTTTGCCTGTGGAGTACAGAGCAGGCAATCCGAGAGACTTATTTGAAGGCATTTGAGATTGCTGTAAAAGAAGGTCATACAGGTGCAGTAATGGATGCACATTGTTTTATTGGTGATAAGTGGGTCGGCGCAAGCAGTGAGCTGAATAACACAGTCCTTAGAGATGAGTGGGGCTTCCAGGGCTTTGTTTCTACAGATATGTTTGCTGGATATGGCTATTATGATGCGGATATAGCAATCCGTTCCGGTGTGGACAGTATGTTGAATCCAATGAATTCCCCAGACGCAACTGTAACGGATACACAGAGCGCTACTTCTGTGAATGCAATGCGTAAAGCCTGCCACAACATTTTATACACAGTGGTAAACAGCAGAGCATATAATGAGGAGAATGCATATTTTATGGTTCTTTGGAAGAAGATCCTGATTATGCTCGATGTGTTGGCAGCAGTTATTCTTGTTGTGATTGAGATACTTACAGTGAGAAAATATCGTAAGATCAAATAAAATGTTTTAATAATGATAAGGTCCTGCACCTGTGGAGAAATCTTCAGGGCAGGATCTTTTGTGCTTCCACAGCAGAAGGAATTCGGCAAAATGGGGGAATAATACCCACATCAACATTGTAACCGCGCATGCGAAGCTCATTATAGATGACATTTTCCATAGAATGAGTCTGTTCAAACTGGCGGAAATTGATCCTTGCATTGCGGAGTCCTAAATCTGTAAAATAATATTTTTTCGGCGTTTCGATATATGCTTTTCCCTTAATGTTATAACGACCGGCTGCTTCAATTAGAAAAGAATCTTCAAAATAATCCAGATATTTCTTTATAGTACTGGAAGTTATTTTGGATTTTTTTACTGTTCTGAAGGTGTTTTTCAGTTTTTCATCCATATTGTCTTTTCGGAGATAACCGTTTAGAACGGATTCGAAACAATCCAACATTTGCACTTCGTCCAGGAGAAGATAATACATTTTATCGTCTACAATCTGAGTACGAATGTAAGCCATAAATTTCTCTGGATCTACACCTCCTTGTAGAAGAGATTTTTGGTAATATATGTAAAATCTCTTTTAGAAAGTTCGTGCTTCGCTGAAAGATAGCCAGCCGTTTCGGCAGACTTTTTTCTTCATCTGCAACTGTCATCATACGTTTTCACACAAAGCAAAAGACTATAGTTGCAGGAAACTTGCAAAAAAGAACTGCCAAAATGGAAAAATAACCTAAAATTGAAGGAAATAATTGGTAGTAATTACATATTGCAAATAGAGTATGGTGAGATATATTATAAGCACATCAGATGAATTTTATAATAAAAAAGAAATATCTGCTAAAAAATGGAGGTTATCTGTTAAAAATAAAAAAATGGTATGATGAATTTGATGCGTTCGAAAAACGCTCATGTCTATTGTTAGACAGGATTTTCGTAGTAATTAAGTGGTGAAAAAGGAGAAAGTATGAACACAGTATTGGAAAAAATTAAAAAAATGGGAATTGTACCGGTTGTAGTAATTGAAAATGAGAAAGATGCAGTGTCGCTGGCAGATGCACTTTGTAATGGCGGACTTGCCTGCGCAGAAGTAACTTTCAGAACTGCAGCAGCAGGTGAAGCTATCCACCTCATGAAAGAGGCACATCCAGAAATGCTAGTGGGTGCAGGAACCGTACTCACTGTAGAGCAGGTAGACCGTGCTGTTCAGGCAGGTGCTGAATTTATTGTAAGCCCTGGTTTTGACCCGGAAATTGTCGATTACTGTATTGAGAAAAAGATTCCGGTGCTTCCAGGCTGCATTACACCATCTGAAGCTGCACGGGCAGTACGCAGAGGTCTTTCTGTAATCAAATTTTTCCCGGCGGAGCAGGCTGGTGGACTGGCATTTATTAAGGCAATGGCAGCACCGTATACTTCCTTAAGTTTTATGCCAACAGGCGGAATCAATCCGGAGAATGTAAAGAAATATCTGGAATACGATCGTATTTTTGCCTGTGGAGGAAGCTGGATGGTAAAAGGCAAACTGATCGCAGAAGGCAGGTTTGACGAAATTGAGAAGCTGACCAGAGAAGCCGCAGAAATCGTAAAGAATATAAGAGGATAATAAAATGGGAAAAAAATTTGATATGCTGGCATTAGGCGAAGTGCTTCTTCGTTTATCACCAGAAGGAAACGAACGTTTAACCCAGGGTACCAGGTTTGAGAAACAGCTGGGTGGGGCAGAATTAAATGTAGCTGTTGGCGCAGCCAATCTGGGGCTTACTACAGGTGTTATTTCCAAGATTCCCTCTCACGCCATTGGAAATTATGCGAAAAGGGAGATTAGAAGAAACGGTGTTGACACGGATTATCTGGCTGGAGATGACAGTGCAGATTCCAGACTGGGAATTTACTATTACGAATATGGTGCAGATCCTCGTAAACCTCAGGTGGTTTACGACCGCAAGTATTCTTCTGTGAATAAATTATCTTTAGAAGATTTTCCAGAAGAAATGTATGAAAATACAAGATGCTTCCATACCAGCGGAATCACCTTGGGACTTGGCGGTCCGGTAAGGGAAAATGCTATTGAAATGATGAAAAAATTCAAAGAAAAAGGTGCATTGATCTCATTTGATGTAAATTTCAGGGGGAATTTGTGGACTGGAGATGAGGCAAGAGACTGCATTACAAAGATTTTGCCCATTGTAGATATCTTTTTCTGCTCAGAATCCACAGCTAATCTCACATTTGGAAAAACAGGGGATATAAAAGAAATCCTGAAAAGTTTTTCTGATGAATATGATATTGCTGTAGTTGCAGCAACCCAGAGAATCGTGCATAGTCCAAAGTCTCATACTTTTGGTTCCGTAATTTATGAGAAAAAAACAGACAGCTATTATGAAGAAAAACCTTATGAGAAAATTGAGGTTGTAGATAGAATCGGAAGCGGAGATGCGTATATTTCCGGTTTCTTATACGGATTATTAAAAGAAAATGGAAACTGTCAGGATGCGTTGGAGTATGGAAATGCAGCCAGTGCTATGAAAAATACCGTCAGTGGGGATATGTTATGGACAGACCCTCAGGAAATTCAACAGACAATCGAGATGCATCATAGTATAGGACAGGATTTTGAAATGAAGCGTTAGATAGCCAGTAGAGCGTGTTTGAAAAATTATTCCCGCAATCTGCACGCCCCACTTTGCGGTATATCCAGAGCAGGAAAAGATTAATTACGCTTTAAAGCAGCCGGAACACCTGCTCGGCAGTGGCAGTCATATTGGCTTTTGCAGTGGCTGAATCCATAGCTTCCGCAAGTGTGCAGATATTTCGTAAAATTGGGAAAAAAGCATCAATTCCCTCTTTATTGCAGGCGGCGGCTTCCTTTGTGACACTTCCGGCAAATGCGATAACCTTTGCATGGTGTTTTTTTGCCAGTTTCGCCACGCCTACAGGGGCTTTTCCCATGGCTGTCTGAAAATCCAGGCGGCCTTCACCGGTGACTACCACGTCCGCATCAGAAAGTTCCTGCTCCAGTCCTACAGCATTCAAAATCAGTTCGATCCCAGGCGTCAGCGTCGCCCCCAGGTAGGAGAGAAAGGCGAAGCCAAGCCCTCCGGCAGCACCGGCACCAGGGGTATTGCAGTAATCCGTTCCCAGAGCTTGGGAAGTGATTTGGGCAAAATGTGCCATATCTTCATCTAATTGCTTTTTCTGATTTTCTGTCACACCTTTTTGCGGACCGTAAACATATGTGGAACCAATTTCACCGCAAAGAGGGTTATTCACATCGCATGCCACCTGAATATGAGCTTCTCTTAAAAGCGGATTCAGGCCGGAAATGTCGATTCTGGAAACCTTCGCCAGTGCCTGTCCGCCTTCGCCTGCATCCACATCATTTTCATCCAAAAAACGTACGCCAAGAGCTTTTAACATACCGATGCCGCCGTCGTTGGTGGCGCTTCCGCCGATTCCAATGATAAAATTGCGGCAACCCTTCTGGAGGGCATGGTTTATCATTTCGCCCACACCGTAGCTGGTAGCAAGAAGAGGATCCTTTGCATCATCTGGAACCAGTGTGATTCCGGCAGCGGAAGCCATTTCCATGACAGCGGTATTGCTGTCTTTCAGATATCCATAATGAGCCTTGACCGGAGTGTGCATGGGTCCGGTGACGGTCAGATCGATCCGCTCTCCGTTCATGCCTTCGATCAAGGCGTCCGTAGTGCCCTCTCCGCCGTCTGCGAGAGGTTTTACGATGACTTCTGCATCCGGCTTTGCCCGAAGAACTCCTTCCCTGATGGCCATTCCGGCTTCTATTGAGCTTAAGCTTCCCTTTAAAGAATCAATTGCGATGACAACCTTCATATGAAAAAATCCCCCAAAAAATAAATGGTAAAATATGTTGCGAAAAGATTTTCACTCTTATGTCTGTTTAAAGGATAAATCGCCTGGATTGTGGAGTCAAGTAGAAAAAAGCAAGAATTTTTGTATGGAGTTTTTATCAGATAATGATAAAATAGTAATATCTGTCTAGAAGGGAAAATATACATGGGAGGTTAAGACAATGAAGATAAAAACAGTTGCAGTTCTTGGCGCAGGTGCGGTTGGGTCTTATGTGATATGGGGGCTTTCCAGGCGGAAGGATATCCGGCTGGGAGTTCTTGCAGAGGGTAAGCGTGCGGAGAAATTGAAAAAAGGCTGCACGATCAATGATGAGGTTTATCATCCGGAAGTATGGACACCCCAGGAAGCAAAAGGGGTAGACCTGCTGATCGTGTCTTTGAAATATGGAGCGCTGCCAGGTGCAATGGACAGCATCCGCCAGGTTACAGGAGAGAATACCACGGTCATGAGTCTTATGAACGGCGTGGACAGTGAGAAATTGATTTCCGATGAAATTGGAGCTTCCCATGTGATCTATTCGGTAATAAAAGTTGCTTCCCATAAAGAGGAAAATGGATATTGTTTTAACCCGGAAACCACCATTGGCATTATTTTCGGAGAGCCTTGCGCACCCTATGACAGTGAACGTGTGCAGGCCATTGAGGCTCTTTTTGCAGATACCGGACTGCATTATCGCTCTACAGAATATATCAGGGAAGAAATGTGGAGCAAATTCCGGCTGAATGTATGCAATAATCTGCCCCAGGCAATTCTAGGGGCAGGAGTTGGCTGTTACCAGGACAGCGTTCATATGAAAGCAATCAGCGACGGACTTAGAAGAGAACTGGAAGCCATTGCTTCTGCAAAAGGAATCGATATAAGTAAGGCTGCTGCATCCTCTGGACATGGAAGTGCCGTTCCCCCATCAGCCAGATATTCCACATTGCAGGATCTGGATGCGGGACGCCATACGGAGATTGATATGTTCTCAGGCGCGTTGGTCCGCATGGGGCGGGAACTTGGGATTCCTACGCCGTATAATGAATATACCTACCATATGATAAAAGCTTTGGAAGAGAAAAATGATGGGAAGTTTGACTATAGCAAAGAGGATGGAGAAGTAACCTGTTCCAGGTAAAGAATTACAGCTATTGAGAGGCGTAAAAATGAACAATAAATGGCTTGATTTTGCAATCCGTATTCAAAGCATCGGCTGCACTCTCTTGTATCCACAGAGGCGGCTGGAGTCGAGAAAGCACATGAAGAAAAATGACGACATTATTGCATTTGTTAAAACAAAATGTTCGTAGTTTTTTGAGTGATTATAGAAGAATGGAAGAGACTGGAAATTTGAATTCTGGTCTCTTTTTTTATATCTTCAAATCTGTAACAAGGTGTAAATATTTAGATATGCTCATAGAAGGGAGAATTGGAACCAGAGCAGGTTCGGAACATTATGGACAGCATGATAAGAAAATTGTATGACATGGAACTGGAAGAACAGGGACGGAGCGACTGGCAGAATGGAAGCATTGCAGAAGAGGGGAAAAGATATCTGAAAGAACATTTTTTGCTGGATATTTCAGAATATGATGTGATCATAGGATATCGGGCAGATGATTCTTATTTTTCGTTTGCACAGGATTTTGTGGCAGGGGTAATCTCGTTACAGAAGCTTTCGGAAGCTATGCAGCTTGGGAAACTTGGTGAGCAGATTGTGTTGAAAAGTCCGCAGGCATTTGAAAAAATCCAATATGTAAAAAGTGAACCGGTTGACATGCAGGCGTACTATATAAAGAAAATAGAGCGGGAGCGTGCCGCCAGAAAAGAATATCGAATGAGTAAACGACAGAAAGCAGATTTAAACGAACTGTTTATATTGGATATTATGCGAGAGGAAATGGAAAATGATGATCCACGCTTATTCTGAAGATTATTTGAATAATGCACAAAAAATACTTGGAGATATGATGGATTATGCGGTAAATACGTATGAGTTTTCTCCGAATCAGTTTTATGAGATGTTTCTGGTATCGGATGTGTCAATGCAGTTTCAGACAGGAAATCCGACTTATGTGGCAGGAAAGACCGGGTGTGAACTGGTAAAAGAAGTAATTCGGAAATCAGGTCTGTTGATTCCAGAACTGGAAGATGAAATGTATCTGGATAAATCTCCGGAGTACTGGTGTGGTTGGGCACTGGCCTATTATCAATGGTACACAGGGCGAAGCTTCATAAAAATCTATCATGCGGTCTCAATCGAAGAGATTTTAAACATGTATCCAGTTTATCACGAAATGGATATTTCCAGATTTGTAGAAACCATAAATGAAAAATGGGATCAGTACTATGTGGAAACCAATTTGAAGCGGCTTCGGATGTTATCCGGTCTGTCCCAGAGCGAGCTGGCAAAGAGGAGTGGTGTGGCACTTCGTCAGATCCAGCTTTTTGAACAGCGTCAGAGGGATATCAACCATACAAGGGCGATTGATGTGTTAAGTCTGGCAAGAGAAATCGGCTGTAAAAGTGAAGAACTGCTGGAAATTTAAAAGATGTAGTAATACGAAAAAAGGGGATGTGAAATAAGTCCCCGCGCCGCAACTCTCGGGTTTTCTGTGAACTTTGTTCACAAAAAACACCTCGCGGAATGTTACCAGTGAACCAATGGTATTTAGATAATGCAAACAATACTTGATGAAATTCCATGTTAAACGATGCTGTAGGCTTCAAACATAGTTGAAAGCTTGATTGCCAGTAAATAAACTATTTATTTTCAACGACAAATAAGATGATGTGATTTTATTAAAAGGAAGAGTTTCGCCGGCGGATATGAATATGGCGGTAGAGGAAGCAAGAAAGTTTACACTGGATATATGTGAACAGTTTTGGTAAGGTGAAAGATTTAATTATTTAAAGTTTTTGACTTTAAACCCTAAAAGTACTTGCGTTTAAAGGTTAATATGGGCTATACTATTATGGTATCTGTCCGGGAATCAGGCTGTTGTAGATGACGTGAGCAGCATGTATCCCGGATGTTGTGAGTATGGAAGAGGGTTTAAAGTATGATAGTTACTCTGATTGAGAAAGTATATAGTTTTCTGTGGGGAGATCTGGTGCAGATTCCACTGCCGGGCGGCAGCACTCTGGGGATTTCGCTTCTGATTATATTACTGATTCCTACAGGAATTTATTTTACGGTTCGGACGCGTTTTCTGCCGATTCGCCTGTTCCCGGATATGGTGCAGGCACTGGTTGAGAAGAAACAAGAAAAAAACAGTCTGTCTTCATTTCAGACACTGATCGTTTCGACGGCAACCCGTGTCGGTATGGGAAATCTGGTCGGTGTTGTTGCGGCAATTTCGGCAGGCGGCGCCGGTGCGGTTTTCTGGATGTGGGTGACGGCAATTATCGGTTCATCAACAGCTTTTATAGAAGCGACACTGGCACAGCTTTATAAAGAAAAAGATCCGCTGTACGGAGGTTACCGCGGCGGTCCGGCGTATTATATTCATGCATATGTAGAAGAAAAACAGAAGAAAAAGAGAAACAAAGTGGTGATTTCTGTGTTGTTTGCAATCTCCGGTCTGATCTGCTGGTGCGGTATCAGTCAAGTGATCAGCAATTCTGTTGTTTCTTCATTTAAAAATGCATTTTCCATTCCGCCGATCTATATGACGGTAGTACTTGTTGCTGTGGCTGCTGTGATAGTGCTTCGTAAAGATGCGACAGTTAAGATCCTGGATATGGTAGTGCCGGTCATGGCGGTATGCTATTTTGCAATCACGATTCTGATCATTGTGATGAATCTTGGAAGTTTGCCGGGTGTTTTTGCAAGAATTTTTGAGGAAGCATTTGGATTCCGACAGGCAGCAGCCGGCGGTTTTGGCGCAGTCCTAATGAATGGAATCAAACGTGGACTGTTTTCGAATGAAGCAGGTTCCGGATCTGCTCCGTGTGCGGCAGCAGCGGCAGAATGTGACCAGCCGGTCAAAGCCGGATTGGTACAGGCGCTCGGGGTATTTGTGGATACGATTGTGATCTGCAGCTGTACAGCATTTATCATGCTGCTTGCGCCGGAAGAAAAAGTTACAGGACTTTCCGGAATGGATCTTCTGCAGACAGCAATGGAACATCATCTTGGCCGTTTTGGTGTGATCTTTATTGCGGCGACGCTGTTTTTATTCAGTTTTTCGACGTTTCTGGGCATCCTTTTTTATGCGAGATGCAATGTTGCATATCTTTTCGGAGATAACTGGGCTTCACAGACTGCATACAAAGTACTGGCGCTTGTGATGCTGTTCATCGGCGGCCTTGCAGCATATACATTTGTGTGGGATCTTGGTGATGTTGGAATCGGACTGATGACGATCTTTAATATCATCATTCTTTACCCACAGGGTGAGAAGGCTCTGAAAGAACTGAAAGAATACGAAAAAGAAAAAAGAAAATGAAAAACACAAAGAGGAAGCATTTGAAACTATGTCTGTTGTTATTGTTTATGGTTCTGGGATGTTTTGCGATAACCAATGTCAGGACGACAACGGTGCAGGCATCATCGCGGACGTTCAAATCAAATGGCAGAACCTATATGGAAAAGCATAATGACAATACACTTAATACGGTATTGTATCAAAAAGTTTCCGGACGTTACAAACAGGTTGCGAAATCGTCAAGATATCTCATCTACAGATTTTCTTATGGAAAGAAATTGTATTTTTCAAGTGCTGACGATGAAGGAACAGGTATTACCTGCACATATACGAAAGGCAAAAATGGATTTAAACTTGAACGAAGCAAGATGGTACTGACAGAACGCAGTGGAAGATATGCAGTCGGATATATCTGTATGATCGTGTATACAATTTTATGATCCCGTTTGTGGATGTTGTTTACGACGGGGATGATTATGAATTTGAAATTTCCCTTGAGCCAAAGGATCCGTGCTGCTTTGGATTTAAAGTAGTATATCATAACGGTTCATTTTTACTCCTGCAGAATATTGAGTCAATAGACATCTCCTGTGTCCCGGGAATGGAATATATTGAAAACGATGAAGAACTGTATGACCGTGAACCGTTTACGGTAGAAGTTGGAAATACAGAAGACATTGATAAAATCGCAGATATTCTCCGTGAGCTTGGAGACCATTATCTGGAAGAAGATGTAGCATCTATTCCGTTATCACTCACTGCTTATATGAAAGTCACATCTTTTAATCCAGTTGTATATGAAGTTTGCTACATGGATAAAGAAAGAAAACAGAGGACAGTAGAAGAGGAGAAACTTCGAAAAGAAGCAGTACAGGAACTTCTGATATACCAGGGGTAATTTTCGAACATTTTTTGGGGATGTGAAAAAACTCAATCGAGTTTTTTCACATCCCCTTTTTTCACGTTCAAATATATCAGAGAAAGGAAAGCACCTGTATATCAGCAGATCAGCGGTACAGGGCAAAGGCGCTAGAGAATGATAAAAGAGGCTGAACGCTATCTGGACTATGCGTGGGTTGATTGGGAGTATAGGAAATGAGCTAAAAGTGATGGAGAAGAGAACAAAAAATATTTTCGAGTAAAGATCAATCGAATACCACCATATTACCCTATAAACGCAGCTTACGACTTTGAAGAGGATGTGTGGGCTTACTCAGACAAGGGAGCAGAAAATAAAGTAAAAGGGCAGTATAAGAAATGTTACGGAAGCCATGTTATAGAAAAAGTTATAGAAGTGTCTAAGGCTGATTTCCGTGGAGACAAAAAAGTTGTGATGTAAGAGAAGAAGAGAAAATTCTATGTTCAATTACTACTGGGGATGTCGAAATGAGGTATTAATCGACATCCCCTTTTGGGGTGCTAGAACAAATGAAGAATTCTAAAATTTATGAATGGAATTGACTAAGAAGTTGAAAGTATAGACATTAAATGATATAATTTTCATATATAACAACAGGAGGTGCGTATTATGTTTGCTATGCAGGAAACTATCAGACCATCAGCAGATTTAAGAAATCATTATAATGAAATTTCCAAGCAGTGCCGTGAGGGAAAAGAAGCTGTTATCATAACTGTAAATGGAAGAGGCGATACAGTGTCTCTGTCCTATGAAGAGTACAAGAACATGAAATCAAGAATCGAATTGCTTGAAATCCTTGCTGAAGCAGAAGATGATGTAAAGAATGGTCGCGTTGCGCCAATCAGTGAAACCTTTGATGATTTACGTGCTATGCTGCAGGAGGGCTGAGTTTGAAATACAATATTGTTCGTACTGATACCGCAGATGCTGGTCTGCGAAAGATTGTATTATATATTTCGCAGAATTTTGGCAATGATGTAGCCTTGAAAAAGTTAGACGAAATAGAAGATCGTATACGACAGCTGGGAGAAAATCCAGATCTTGGAATTGATCCAAGATACCTGGTATTAAAGCGTCAGGGCTATAAGGTATTGATTCTTGAAAAAGACCTTGTATTTTATAAAGTTAATGAAGCCCGAAAGGAAGTTATTATATATGCTGTCGTAGACCAGAGACAGGATTATTTGAACATTATCCGAGGGCTGTGAGGCAAACGCCGAAATATAACTGACCAAGTAAGTCAATTAAGGTTCGCCTTCGGACAGAAGAATAAGTGGTGGGAGTACTAAAATGGATTTGTGCACTTGAAGCGTGGAAACTGTCTTGATTATGAGGCGAAAATATCACAAAAGTAAACATAATTTTTTGTGCAAAAGGTAGAAAAAGTAGAATTTTGTCGATTTTTAGCCGATTTTCTTCATTTTTCCTGTTTTCAGCACCTTTTGGCAGCAACGTCATTTTAAATTGACCTATAATCGCTCCCAAATTGACCTATCACATCTGAAAACCACCGAAAATGCAGTAAAAATCAGTAAGGAAAATAAGAAGAAAATTACCTATCGGAGTCATGAAAAAAGAATCTCAGAAAAATTTTAAAAGTCCCGCAAAGCCAGTAAATACGCGCCTTCCGGGACTTTCATAACATGAAAAAAGCACCTCATCCGAGGTGCTCCACTTAGCAGGGCTACAAGGATTCGAACCTTGAAATGACGGAGTCAGAGTCCGTTGCCTTACCATTTGGCGATAGCCCTATGTGTCTTAGCAAGGCGTTTCTCGCTTGCGACATGTTGTATTATATATCAATGCATATATAAAAGTCAACCCCTTTTTTCAAATTTTTTTAAAAATTTATTCAATTTCTGTGAAGCCTTGATTTTTCGGGGAAAAATTAAGATTTCGCTTTTCTTTTTCCTGTGCATTTTGAGATGAATGTGTTATAATCAAGCAAAATATACGGAATCGCATAGGTCGCTGGCGGGAAGCTTTTGGAGTTTTTCGACACACTCTAAGATAGTAGTGCCAGAAACTTTTTTACTTTATAAGAAATTACTTCGCTTTGTTCCTGTGAGTCTATGGTTACCGTATAAAATTTTTATAATTAAACAGCCTGTCTGGAGCCTGTTTAAAATTATTCAGGTAATTGGTTCTCAGACTGGCCTCATTAATAAGGAGAATAAACATGAGAGCAAATAACCTGACTCTGCTCACGGATCTCTATGAACTTACCATGATGCAGGGGTATTTTAAGAACCCAACTGACCAGACTGTCGTATTCGACATGTTTTACCGTGATAACCCATGCGGAGGCGGTTTTGCTATCTGTGCAGGACTGGAGCAGGTAATTGAATATATTGAGAATCTGAGATTTACAGACGCAGATATCGAATATCTTCGCGGTCTTTCCATTTTTGAGGAGGATTTTCTGGAATATCTTCGCTCCTTCCATTTTACCGGCGATATTTATGCCATCCCGGAAGGCACTGTTATTTTCCCAAGAGAGCCAATGGTGAAAGTGGTAGCACCGATTATGGAAGCTCAGCTTGTGGAAACTGCGATTTTGAACATTATGAACCATCAGAGCCTGATTGCTACTAAGGCAGCACGTGTCTGCTATGCGGCGAAAGGTGACGGAATCATGGAGTTCGGTCTTCGCCGTGCCCAGGGACCGGATGCCGGTATTTTTGGAGCCCGTGCAGCTGTGATCGGTGGTTGTGTCGGAACCTCCTGCGTGCTTACTGGCCAAATGTTTGACGTGCCAGTGCTTGGAACCCATGCACATTCCTGGATCATGAGCTTCCCGGATGAGTATACTGCATTCAAGACATACGCAAGAATGTATCCGGATGCATGTATCCTTCTGGTAGACACTTACGACGTGCTGAAATCCGGTGTTCCCAATGCAATCCGTGTATTTGAGGAAATGCGGGAGGAAGGCATTGAGCTGAAAAAATATGGTATCCGTATCGACAGCGGTGACCTTGCTTACCTTTCCAAAGAGGCATATAAAATGTTATCGGCAGCTGGTTTTGATGATGCGACCATTTCTGCATCCAGTGACCTTGACGAATATCTGATTGAGAGCCTGAAAGCCCAGGATGCCAAGATCAATTCCTGGGGCGTTGGAACACGTCTGATCACTTCCAATGATAATCCGGCATTTGGTGGTGTATACAAGCTGGCAGCAGTGAAAAATCCTGAGACAGGTGAATTTGTTCCGAAGATCAAGCTTTCTGAGAACACCGCTAAGGTAACAAACCCTGGAAACAAGACAGTATATCGTATTTACAGCAAGTCCACAGGAAAGATTAAAGCTGATTTGATCTGTCTTGCTGACGAGAAGCTGAACCCAGATGAAACTATGGTAGTATTTGACCCGGTTGACACCTGGAAAAAAACTAAGATTCTGGGTGGTACTTACGAGGTTCGTGAGCTTCTGGTTCCGGTTATTAAGGAGGGAAAACGCGTTTATACGTCTCCTTCAGTAATGGAACTTCGCGCAATCTGCCAGAAAGAACAGAGCACTCTCTGGGACGAGTCCAGACGATTCTCCAACCCACAGAAGGTTTATGTGGATCTTTCTCCGAAGCTTTTTGAGGTGAAGAGAGAGCTGATTGAGGAGATGAGCCGTAAGGATCTGGAGTTTGAGGAAGAGTAATTTAATAAGAAAATAAATGGGGCGATGTATCAGCGGAAACGATACATTCGCCCCATTTTTTGTTGAAATTAACCGGAAAAGTGCAGAAAAAAACATAGTGTACAGAATGTAAAAATGGTAAACTGTAGGAAAGAAAATTTTTTACAGGAGGAGTGTATGAAAAAAAGAAAATCCATTGGTCTGTGGGTGGGAATCTGTCTTCTGTTTCTGGGAATATTTGGCAGTGTAAACGTTTTAGCTGCAGTGACAGAGGGAAAAGCAGGAGAAACACTTACTGGGGAGTATGCAGTGATTATTAATACGGATACATCTGATTCGAGGAGTGCAGGCACACTAATCTTTGGTGACAGTGGAAGTACTGCATCCGCTTCAAGTGGAAGTGAGCTTCCCGCAGCTCAAAGCCTGGCTGGGCTGAATGCAGGGAGCACCAGCTCAGTCACTGCACTGAATGAAAAAAGCGCCATTTCGTCCATTACATCTGCAGATGAGACTGACGATGGTATATCCGTCCAGGCAGCGACTACCACTTATGCAATAGGAGAAGAGAAATATATTTACAGAAGCAATGGCAGCGGCAAGACCTATATATGCATTGGAATTGGTGAACATTGCTATATCTGGATGGACAAAAATATGAAAGCGGATTATGATGCCGCTGGAAAAACATCTCTCATAGCATCAGACATGGCGAGTATTTATGACAGACAGCCCTATCAAATCCTGAAAACACTGGCAGGAGGCGATCTTCCCTGGGAAGATGGATCCGGCAAGCTCTCTATTGTGCTGGAAACCTTAAGCGGCGCAAGTGGTCAGTTTCAGTATGATGAGGGAATTACAGCAATCCATATCAACACTCCGGCGGCAGCATCCTATGTCTCCGGTGAAATGACCAGAAGAAACGGTCTGCTGGTTCACGAGGGACAGCACGCAGTATTCTGGCTGAAAACAAAATTCAATGCCTCCGAGAAATATATGTGGATAAACGAAGGTCTTGCAGTAACGGTCATGGATTATCTGTGGGGCGGTACGGACACAAATGGCTGGATGAACGGAATTGCAGGAAGTACCGCTATTCGTAACGGCTCTTCCTTGATGTATAAGAGTTATCGCGATGATATTGCCCAGGACTATGGAATGCCATACCTGTTTGTCAGATACGTAATTGACCGTATGGCAGGAAGCTATGAGCCTATGGCTGTGTTGCCGAGATTTTATACAGTAGATGCTTCCTCCCTTACCTGTGAAGCTTATCTGGAGAAGGTAACAGGAATTCCGTTTAAAACACTTCTTTCAGATTTTTATACAGCTGTGGCAGCAGGAGAAGCTTCTGGTATATACAGTTTTCCAGGTGATCGGATAGCGGCAAAAAAGGCATCTGCATTTCCGGTATTTTCCGGAGACAGTGGCTCAAAATATTCCATTCCGGCAGCTTCCGCGATCCTTGTGAAACTGAAGGATGGAAAATTTACAGTCCCATCTGATGGGGAAAGCGGAATTGTTTATCGTGTAATAGGAAGCCGGACTTCATTTGTGAAACCAGCTGGCGGAAATGGTACAAGCAGCAGTCCTTATCAGATTGATTCTCTGGATGATCTGAATTTGATCGAGGAAAATCAGGGCGCATATTATCAGCTGACCTCAGATATCCAGACACAGGGAAGAATTAATTTTACCATCTCTTATTTTGGTGGAACGCTGGACGGAAACGGACATACGATCTATGGATTGAAGAAGCCTCTGATAGCCATGAATCAGGGAAAAATTAGAAATCTGCGTGTAGTTGCAGATTTTAATGATGATATGCAGAACGTGCAGGGCGTCATCACACAGTACAATGAAGGAAATATTGAAGACTGTATGGTGACAGGAATGATTAGCGGATATATGGGCGGAAACGGAGCTGTTGTATATCCGGAATTTGGCGGAATTGCAGGTGAAAATGCACTTGCCGGAATTATTTTTGGCTGTACATCAAAGCTGAATGTTAATTTGACAATGGCTCCTATGAAAAGCTGGGTAGGTGGAATTGCAGGTCTGAACATTGGTACTATAAGCAAGTGTGTCAGCACCGGTACGATTCGTGTTACCCAGACAAACGGAAATGAATATCCGGTCTATGTGGGCGGAATTGCGGGAGAAATCCAGAAGTTTGGGGGCATGGGCGGTGTGCTCAAAGAATGCCTCCATGCAGGAAAAATCACAGTAACTGCAGCAAACAACCGTGTAGGACAGATGTGTGGAACTGCTGCTGATAATGTACTCAGCTCTTCTTACGGTTTAAGCGGACATGTGCTGAACTGTTATGGAAAGAGTGGAGAGGGGAATTTTGTCGGCGGAACTGATGCTTCCATTGGAACAGGTGGACTTCTCACAGAGGCACAGATGAAAGATCCCAAATCTTACGTGGGCTGGGAGTTTGGAACTGACTGGAAGATTTCAGAGGATGGTTTGCCAGAGCGGGTGGAGAATCCGGAGATTACTTCATTGGAGGTAAAAAACAACTGGACTTCCTGCTACGTGGGAGAAAAACCGTGGTATTGGGGCAGGCTTTTGATAAATGGTACAACTTATTCTGAGATTACAGCCGATATGATAAGCGGCTTTGACAGTTCTGCTGAAGGAACTACTCATGTTTATGTAGAATATAAGGGGAAACAGGTTGGCTATTCAATGGAAGTTGTTGCGCCGAAAACCAGTGATATCAGCAGCATTGTAATATCAGGACAGCCGAAGAAATCTTATGTGGAAGGAGATATATTTAATCCATCCAGAGCCAGCATGTATGCAACGATTGGTGATCGTGCAGCTTATATTTATAGTGGATTTACCTATGACAAAACAGGCCCACTGAAAACCTCGGATACTAAGGTTACTTTTGATTACTTTGGAGTAAAAATACCGTGGGCGATTACGGTTGCAGCGAATGCACCAGCGGCCTTGACTATGCTTGCAGCTCCTGAGAAACTGAATTATGTAGCTGGAGATAAACTCGATCTGACTGGAGTGAAGCTTCAGATTACATATAGCAATGGAAAAGTATCGCCGGTTATTACAGGGGCTGATCTGAATACTTATGGAATACATTTGGCGCTTGGAAGTGGAAGCGGTTCATCGGCTGTGATTGATAATGGCAGAATAACAGAGTCATCAGATAATGGAAAAGATCTTATTGCTTATGTGTCTGATAAGCTGCCGGGAGAATATGGTGCCGTGATCGCTGTGCTTGGAACAATGAGCGTAACAGAACCATTGGCGATTACAGATACTGAGCTGTACGCAGTTACAGGAACTGGAAAAGAGCAGTGGATATATTCAGGCTTTGTTACTGGTGGAAGTGGTAAGTATGAAACTCAGGTTGTTTCTGAGAATTTACCGGCTGGTTTAACTGTCTTTGCGATTCCTGGCGGAGGCTCTTATGGAAGTAAATATTTTACTTTTTCCGGAACTGTCACTGCACCAGTGGGAATTTATGAGTCACAGTATAAAATTGTGGATACAGGAACAAAGACAATTTTGCCAGTCACAATAAAAATTATAGTGACGGCTTCTAATGAGGCAAGATTTTATAGTTTTGTACTTAACAAGGCGTTTAATTCCCAGTTAAAAGAGGATGTTGTTGGGAAAATTGATAATGAGAACCGTAAGATTACGCTGCGGTTGCCAAAAGGAACTGATGTTACCAGGCTGGCACCGAATATTGATTATGGTTCTGGTACAGGAACAGCGGTAGCGGATGAGTTTACCAGTGGCAGATCTCATGATTTTACAAATCCGGTACAGTATGTTCTGACAGCGCCAGATGGCGTAACGAAGATAACATATACGGTTACAGTTGTTTTTTACGATGAAACGCAGGGTGGTTCCGGGGAAACTGAGCATACGCATACCTGGGATGCCGGAGTTATAACGAAAGAGGCTACCATTTCGAGTACAGGAATTAAGACATATACCTGTACTGTGTGCCAGAGCAAACGCGAAGAGGAAATTCCGAAGTTGGTTGTTTTACCGACGAATACGCCAGTACCGACAAATACGCCAGTACCGACAAGCACGCCAGTACCAACGGCAACGCCGACGAATACGCCAGTACCGACAAACACGCCGGTGCCAACGGCAACGCCGACGAATACGCCAGTACCGACGAACACGCCGGTACCAACGGCAACGCCGACGAACACACCAGTACCGACGAACACGCCGGTGCCAACGGCAACGCCGACAAACACGCCGGTACCAACGGCAACGCCGACAAATACGCCAGTGCCAACGACAACGCCGACAAACACACCTGCGCCGACTGGATATAAAGTGGGCACAACAGTGAAACATCCAGCGACAAACGGATATTATAAAGTTACCGCCACCGACACAGTAGAGTATATAAAACCGATAAAGAAAAAAGTAAGCACTGTCACAATTCCAGACAGCGTAAATCTAAAGGGCGCGAATTACAAAGTAACCTCAATAGCCTCCAAAGCATTCAAGAGCAATAAATACCTGAAAAAGGCTATTATAGGAAACAATGTAATCCAGATTAAGAGCTATGCCTTTTATAAGTGCACGAAACTCTCTTACGTACAAATCGGCGGCTCAGTAAAAGCTATCGGAAAACAAAGCTTTTATGGCTGCAAAAAGTTAAACGAAATGAGAATCTACACCTCCCGCCTGAAAGCCAAATACGTAGGCTCCAATGCCTTCAAAGGCACTCCATCCAGGATGAAAGTCTACGTCCCCAGGAAAAAGGCAAAGAGCTACAAAACGGTTTTGGTAAAACGAGGCATAAGCAAAAAGATTGTAATAAAGAAGATGTAGTATTTGTTTGTGTTATGGGGAGGTTTTCGAAGAAAGCTGGATCTTCAAACATCGAAAAAGCAATAGGCGGATCAAATTAATGTAACAAGAGAATATATAAGGGACTGTAATAGATGCGTGCTGCGTATGAAGTGACATTCATCTGTTATAGTCCCTTTTCTCTTGACATTTTTCCACGTAATGTGCAAAATAAACCTATAAAGTTCAAACAATTTCAGGAGAAATTATATCATGAGACAGGAGTTTTTACACTTAAAGGCACCGGAAAACTGGAGTTAGAAGACACTTTCCGGCCAGGATGCCCTACGCAGCAGTAACCCATTCTGCATAAAAACAACCTTCTAAAATGGGGACTGTCTGAATGTCGAAGATTACCAGATTTCCATAAGAAATGGAACAATTTGTACTGACAGAACAAGAGTATTATAAAAATATGAATTAAAAAGAAAGTTGTGAAACAAAATGAAACGAATTGATTTTGAAAATGGCACGGTAACCAGAAACATTTTCAGCGCTGCAATCCCCATGCTGGTGGCGCAGATACTCAGTCTTTTATATAATATTGTAGACAGAATCTATATCGCCAGAATCCCTGAAGTGGGAACTACGGCGCTTGGCGCAGTCGGCTTATGTTTCCCGCTAATCGTGATTATCACTGCCTTCGCCAATCTGTTCGGCAGTGGTGGCGCGCCTGTTTTTTCCATAAACAGGGGCAAGAAAGACAACCAGAAAGCGCAGGAGGTGATGAATACTTCCTTTACTATGGTGTGCGGAAGCGGGATCATTCTGATGATAACAGGTATGCTTTTTGCAAGACCTCTGCTGGTACTTTTTGGAGCATCTGAGGATGCTTTGGTTTATGCATATCCCTACATGATGATCTACCTGATCGGAACGGTTCCATCCATGATCGCCACAGGAATGAACCCATTTATCAATGCACAGGGATACGCGACAACTGGCATGCTTTCTGTAGCAATTGGTGCAGTCGCCAATCTGATCCTGGATCCATTATTCATTTTTGTGCTTGGTTTCGGAATCAAAGGAGCTGCCATTGCGACTGTTCTTTCCCAGTTCCTATCAGCTGCTTATGTACTACTTTTTCTTGAAAAAAGAGCGGAAATGAAAGCTCGGCTTTTGAAAAAAACAGAGCTGAAAAGCTGCAAAGAGAATGCAAAAAACATTGTCAGTCTTGGTACTGCAGGCTTCATTATGCAGCTGACAAACAGCCTGGTAACCATCTGCTGCAACAATGTTCTGGGGGTCACCGGAGGGGATGTTTACATATCCGTTATGACTATCGTATCCAGTGTCCGTCAGATGGTAGAGACGCCGATTTATGCTATAAATGAAGGAACATCACCTATTCTGAGCTATAATTATGGGGCAAAAAGACCGAAGCTTGTCCGCAAGGCAATGGTCACTCTGGCAGTAATGGTTCTGGTTTATACAGCAGTAATGTGGAACGTGATTATCTTTGTTCCGGATTATCTGATTGCCATTTTCAGCTCCGATAAGCTCTTGATAAAGGATGCAGTTCCGGCACTGAAAACCTACTTTGCAGCCTTTATTTTTATGGATCTGCAGTACATTGGACAGACTGTTTTCAAGTCTTTAAATAAGAAAAAACAGGCCATTTTCTTCTCGCTTTTGAGAAAAGTTTTTATTGTAGTTCCGTTGACATACCTGCTTCCCTACGTGTTTAAAATGGGAACTCACGGAGTATTCCTGGCAGAGCCGGTATCTAATGTAATTGGCGGAAGCCTTTGTTTCGTTACAATGCTGCTGACTATATTGCCGGAATTAAAGAGGCTGGAAAAGAAAAACGGAGAGGCAGACCGCCTCTCGGGGGACTTTAAAACGAGGTAAAAATATATGGAAAATACAATTATAATCGCAATTGTAAGTTTTCTCTGTATCCTGGCTCATGTCCCCACTCTGATCCTGCGAATTGTTCCGTTTCACGAAAAAATCTCAGATAAAGACAGGATCAGACTGACTGTAATCTATGCAATTGGTCTGGCTGTGGACTTCGGAATCTGCATGTGGGTGGGAAATTACCGGGAAATTGACGTGCCGTTTTATAAGATAAATCTGATTGCTTTCTGTATTGTAATGGCTGCTGTAAATATCTGGCTTGTCCCTGGATTATTGAAGTTGCTACGGAGAAGAAACACGACATGCTTCTGATTACGGTAGACAATTCTTTTGATGGAATATTATTCCAGGAAAATGGGAAAATTTACTCAAAAAAACGGCAAAACAAACAGGAAGGAATCGGCATTCTTTCCATGAAAAAACTTTGCGAAAAACATGGCGGAGCCAGTCACTTCGAAGCGGTCGGCAACAGGTTCCAGGCCAGCTTTATATTGAAAAGTGAGGTTGAAGATTAAAAAATGGTTAAAGTTGATTTAATTACAGGCTTTCTTGGCTCAGGAAAAACGACTTTCATAAAGAAATATGCTGCATGGCTGATGAGTCAGGGGCAGAATATTGGAATTCTGGAGAATGATTTTGGTGCAGTGAATGTGGACATGATGCTGCTTCATGATCTGGAAGGTGAGAACTGCGAGCTGGAAATGGTTTCAGGTGGATGTGATGCGGACTGCCACAGAAGACGTTTCAAGACCAAGCTGATCGCAATGGGAATGTGCGGATATGACAGAGTTCTCATTGAGCCTTCCGGGATTTTTGATGTGGATGAGTTTTTCGATGCCCTTTATGAAGAGCCGTTGGATAAGTGGTATCAGATTGGAAATGTGATTACCATTCTGGATGCCAGACTGGAGGAGAAGCTGCAGCCACAGGCAGAGTATATTCTGGCTTCAGAGGCGGCTGATGCAGGTTGTATTGTTCTGAGCAAGAGCCAGGAGGCATCTGAGGAAGAGATTAGTGGAACTGTGAAACATCTGAATCGCGCACTGGAAAGCGTGAAATGCAAACGACGTTTTACAGAAAATGAGATACTGAATAAGAATTGGGAAAAGTTTACAGATGAGGATTTTCAGAGGATTTTCAACAGCGGGTATGTGATGGAAGATTTCGAGAAACAGTGTTTTGATGAGAAAGAAGGGTTCCAGTCATTGTATTTTATGGAGCTGAAGATTTCCGAGACACAGTTGGAGAAAGCAGCGCATCAGATTCTGGATGATCCGGAATGTGGGGATGTTTTCCGAATTAAGGGCTTTGTGAAATTAGAAGAAAATGCTGCCGCGGTAACCGAAAACGAAAAAATGAATTCGGGCTCCGCTCAGAAAGTGTCCGCCGACAATAACTGGCTGGAATTAAACGCCACCCGTAAAGAATTTTCCCTAAGGCCCATTTCCGCAGGCCAGGAAGTCGTGATCGTGATCGGGGAGAATATGAATGAGGCGCGGATACGGGAGTATCTGGGGACAGAATAATTTATGCGAGCGATGAGCAAAAGGAAAAACCTCTGGTCGAAGATTGATTTCCTGACTAGAGGTTTTTTAGCTTTTTAAATTACTTTCCGTCCCTGTACATATTTCCCAACCAAATTGCGGTCGTCGGACAGATAAACAAGCCTTTCCAGTCTGTCACGGGTGGAGATTTCCTGAGGATGACGGATATTGCTGTCGTCCAGAATCATGGCGTCGAATTCATAGCCTTTTTCGAAGCTGCCGACTTTTCCGAAGAAGGAGCCACCACCGATCGTGGCCATGTAAAAAGCTTCTTCCAGAGTAACCGGGGCCTGGGTCTGGTCCATCAGGCGCCAGCGGAGCTTGGAAACCTGGATGGCATCGGCAATTGCGCGGAACATGGAAAGGGAAAATCCACCGGCAACATCAGTTCCAAGACCTACGTGAAGTCCCATGTCAAGATAACGGCGGATGGGAGCGATTCCGGAAGCAATGTCGGTGTTGGATTCCGGGCAATGGGCGATGTAAACACCCTGGTCTTTGATCATCTGGATTTCCTCATCTGTGGAATGAACACAGTGGGCCATGATAGTAGGGCATGTATTGCTGCTTGCAGAAGCAGGATTGGAGACTTCTTCATTTGCTGCAGGTTTCGTTCCAAACAATCCAAACATATCATACGCATCCCCATAAAATCTGCTTGTGGGACAAAGCTCCTTTACCCATGCAATTTCCCCGAAATTTTCAGACAGATGAGACTGAATTGGAATGTGGTATTCCCGCTGGATTTTTCCCAGCTCGGTCATCAGCTCATCCGTACAGGATGGGGTAAAACGTGGGGTAAGGATCGGGTAGGTGTGGTCGTAACGTCCCTTGATTTCTTCCAGCCACTGGCGTGTATCCTGTGCAGAAGCCTGTGCACTTTTCTCCTGAAGTTCCGGTGCTCCATTGCGATCCATATTTACTTTTCCAACCATAGTTGTCAGGCCGCTTTCCTCCAGCATGTCCATGAGAAGCTCCGTTGCCGGACGGTGCAAGGTGGCGAAAATGCAGGCTCTGGTGGTGAAGCTGTGCTTTAAGTCATCCACGAAAATGGAGTAAGCCTTTTTCGCATAGGACAGGTCAGCGTACTTGGCTTCCTGTGGGAAAGTGATGGTGTTCAGCCAGTCCAGCAGCTCCAGATCCATGCCGGTTCCGCGGTAAGCGTACTGGGGAGCGTGCAGATGAAGGTCAGTGAATCCTGGGATGATCAGTCGATCACCCATGTCTTCTACCGGAATGTCCTTATATTCTGCCGGAAGCTGGGAAAAAATACCAGCACAGAGACTGTTTTCACAGACTACATAAGAGTTTTCATGAAAAACAAGTTTTTTCTGATTCTTGCTGTAACAAATTGTACCTTTCAAAGCAAACAAATCTTTTTTCATATCAGACCATCCTTTCTGCCAGAGGCGAGGCAAAGTAAAACTCCGGGATAGTTTGCGGCTGAGAACGTACTGCCGGAAACATGCAAAATGTGATTTCGGGCTGATTCAGCAATAAAAAAACCACCCGGAAAATGCCATACCTACATACCTCTTCGCATGCAGCTTATAGACAACTATTAGGGTAGTTGGTAGAAACGTCCAACCAGATTATGGACATATATAAGCGTTTGCTGTTTTTATTTATACCTTTATTGTACATGGTAAAGGGTGCAGAATCAAGGGGATTTTCACAAAAAAAATCTACATTTTCATATCTTTATTGCTGGATTTGTTATATAATGAAGTAAAATTTGCGGACAAGAAAATAGAGCGTGTTTGAAAAAGGCTTTCTGCAAAATCTCCCACAAAGTGGGGCGTGCAGATTGCGGGAATGATTTTTTAAACAGGCTCTAGAATGGAGATTGACATAACATGAGTTACAGTTTTAAAGGCCGTGTCAGATACAGTGAAATAGGCGAAGATGGTTGCCTGACTCTTCCTGGAATTCAGAATTATTATCAGGATTGCTGCACCTTTCAATCTGAGAATATAGGGCAGGGAATGGAGGCGCTGGAGGAACGCCAGAGAGCCTGGGTATTGTCATCCTGGCAGATTGTGGTGAACCGATATCCGGGATTGGGAGAGACGGTTGTGGCATCAACGGCGCCATATGGCTTCAAAGGCTTTCTTGGAATGCGTAACTTCACTCTGAAAACAGAAGATGGAGAGCTTTTATCCTATGCAAACAGTATCTGGACCAATATTGATACAGAGACCGGTCTGCCGGCCAGACTTACAGACGAAGACACCAGAGGATACGAACTGGATGAAAAGCTGGAGATGGATTATGCGCCCCGTAAGATTGCCCTTCCGGAAGGGATGGAAGCCCAGGAGCCTTTTGCAATACAGAAACATCATCTGGACACCCATCACCATGTTAATAATTGCCAGTATATCCGCATGGGGGCAGACTATCTGCCAGAAGGCTTTGAAATCCGCCAGATGAGGGCAGAATATAAGAAGCAGGCACTGCTTGGAGACGTTTTTTATCCGGCAGTGAAGCTGGAAGCGGGAAAGGTTACGGTTGCGCTTTCCGCGGAAAATGGCGAACCTTATGCGATTGTAGAGTTTATGTCTGCATGAGATAAGACTATATGAATATCATGTGAGCGAAATAACCGTATCGCTTTAGCGACATCTCCATACGGGAAAGTCAGCTGAGAACAGCGAAGCAGGAGATTTTATTAGAAAGGCGGTTTACATAAATGAAAATTGGAATACTTGGAGCTGGAGGAATTGCAGTTCAGATGGCGAAAACGGTAGCTGGAATGAAGGATGTGGAGAATTACGCAGTGGCAGCCAGAAGCTTTGAACGGGCGCAGGCTTTTGCCGAGAAATACGGTTTTTCCAAGGCTTATGGCTCTTATGAGGAAATGCTTGCAGACCCGCAGGTGGATCTGGTTTATATTGCAACCCCTCATTCCCATCATTATCTTCATGCAAAGATGTGCCTGGAGGCAGGAAAAAATGTGCTTTGTGAAAAGGCGTTTACTGTAAATGCAGACCAGGCAAGAAAGCTTTTTGCCCTGGCGAAAGAGAAAAACCTGCTGATCACAGAGGCAATCTGGACCAGATATATGCCATCCGGAAAGATGATCGATGATATTATTTCAAGCGGTGTGATCGGTGAGGTGACAGCTGTTACAGCCAATCTGAACTATGCCATCAGTGAGGTGGAACGTATCCGTAAGCCGGAGCTGGCAGGCGGTGCGCTTCTGGATGTTGGTGTTTATACCATTAATTTCGCAAGCATGGTTCTTGGGGATAAGTTGAAGGATGTACAGGCAACTGCTATTTTCCGTGAAGGTGTGGATATGCTGGATACGATTGCTATGGTATTTGAAGGCGACCGCATGGCTACCTTGCAGTGTGGTGCCCGTGAAATTTCTGACAGAATGGGAAGTATTTTTGGAACCAAAGGTTATATTCAGGTGCAGAATATTAATAATCCGGAGAAAATCACAGTGTTTGACAAGGAGCATAAGGAGGTTGCAGCTTATTTGCCTCCGGCACAGATCACAGGCTATGAGTATGAGGTTGAGGCCTGCGCCAGAGCAATCGCACAGGGCGAAAAGGAATGCCCGGAAATGCCTCATGATGAGACTGTGCGTGTGATGGAGATTATGGATGGAATCAGGAAATCCTGGGGCTATGAGATTCCGCTTTATGAGTGATGAAATGTTATGAAAACTATAAGATACAAGTTTTTATGAAAAATATAAGATATTTGCATGTATAAAAAGGAGGATACAGCTATGCTTGAAAAATTAAAAGAAGAAGTTTACAAAGCAAATATGGACCTGCCGAAATACGGCCTGGTTACTTTTACCTGGGGAAATGTAAGTGGAATTGATCGTGAAAAAGGTCTTTTCGTAATCAAGCCAAGTGGTGTGGAATATGAGAAACTGACACCGGAAGATATGGTAGTTGTAGACCTGGAAGGTAATAAAGTAGAAGGTAAATATAACCCATCATCTGATACTCCGACTCATGTAGTTCTGTACAATGCTTTCCCGAAGATCGGTGGAATCGTACATACGCATTCCTCCTGGGCTACCAGCTGGGCACAGGCCGGCCGCGCAATTCCATGCTATGGAACCACTCATGCTGATTATATTTACGGTGAGGTTCCATGCGTCCGTAATCTGGATAAGAGTGAGATTGCGGAAGCTTATGAGAAGAATACTGGTATTCTCATTGCCGACTATTTCAAGAAGAGAGATTATGAGGCTGTTCCGGCTGTTCTTTGCAAGAATCATGGTCCTTTCACATGGGGCAAGGATGCGCACGAGGCAGTGCATAATGCAGTAGTTCTGGAAGAGGTTGCCAAGATGGCTTCCCGCTGTGAGCTGATCAATCCGAATGTGAAACCTGCTCCGCAGGAGCTTCAGGATAAGCATTACTATAGAAAACATGGTGCAAATGCTTATTATGGACAGGAAAATATTGAGTGAAAACTGAGATGAATTGCGTGACCGCTGTTTGTACCTTGAGATAGGTATGAATGGCGGTTACTTAATATTCGATGCTTTTAAAGGAGGAAAAATATAAGACGAACGACTAAGATAGTCGTTCGCCTTATAAAGATTATTTACTATATTCAATTTCCACTGGTTTCACACCTGCAAGTTCCATACTTCTCTTGTCCGGCTGTGTACAGCCAACGTAAATATGGAAGTGGCTGCCGTCCTCTGTTCTTGCTCCAGTTTCATCTACTACGGTGAAGGCTTTTGGAGCAATGGAAAGTGTGACGGTTTTTGTTTCGCCTGCTTTCAGGAAAACAGGAGTGAAAGCAGCAAGCTCCGGGTTTGGAACGGCCAGAGAAGAATCTGCATTCTTTATGTAAAGCTGAACCACATCCCGGGTATCAATTGCGCCCTGGTTGGTGACAGTGGCCTGGATTGTAACTGGTGCTGCTGTGGTATTAGTGCCGCTTTCGAAACCTGCCTTGCCGGAAACACTTGTACCATTTGTGTCGGCTGCGCTGTTTTCACTGACAACTGCATCTGTCACTACTACCTTTCCATAAGTCAATCCATATCCAAATGGGAACTGCGCCTTATTCTCCATATAGCGGTAAGTACGTCCCTTCATGGCATAATCTGTAAAATCCGGAAGCTCTTCCAGGGTATTGTAGAAGGTCACTGGTAATTTGCCGGATGGGGAGACATCTCCGAACAGTACTCTTGCGGCGGCTTTTCCACCTTCAGCACCTGGGTACCACAGAACCATCACTGCATCAAAATGTTCTTCTGCATAAGAAAGATCAATGTCACTTCCTGCCATCAAGCAAAGAACAACCGGTTTGCCGGATTCAGCCATGGCTTCCATCAGATCCAGCTGAACCTGTGGAAGCTGCAAGGTCTCTTTGTCACCGGAAGCATAGCTGTTTCCGGTATCTCCTTCTTCACCTTCCAGTGTTTCATCAAGCCCCACGCAGAGAATTACGATATCGCTGTTTTCTGCAATGATTTTCGCTTCCGCAAGTCTGTCCTGAGTAAAAGCAAGATGCTCGGTGCGGTCGCGGAAAAGGTCACATCCTACAGAGGCAAGCACACGTACATCATCTCCAAGGTAATCCTGAATACCTTCCTGGATCGTGCAGTAGCGGGAAGCTGTACCGTGATAATTGCCTACCAGAGCCTTACGGCTGTCTGCATTTGGTCCAACGATTCCAACTGTTTTGATCTTCTCTTTGTTCAAAGGCAGGATCCCATTGTTTTTCAGAAGTACAAAGCTTTCTTCAGCAGCTTTTTGGGAAAGTGCCAGATGGGCAGGTGACTCCACCTCAGAATAAGGAATTTTGTCGTATTCCGTTTCTTCAAATAATCCCAGCAGATATCTGGTAGTGAAAAGGCGGATGGCGGATTCCGTGATGGTATCCTCGGAGATCAGTCCTTTTTCATAAGCTTTCAAAATGTGAAGATAAGTGTTTCCGCAGTTCAGATCGCAGCCATTGTTCAGTGCTAATGCAGCCGACTCTGCCGGGGTGCTGGTTACCATATGATGCTCGTGGAAATCCTTGATGGCCCAGCAGTCGGAAACGAAATATCCCTGGAAGCCCCAGTCGCCGCGAAGTATTTTCTGAAGGGAAGGACTTCCGCAGCAGGGCTCTCCGTTGGTGCGATTGTAGGCACCCATGAAGCCTTCCACGTCCGCTTCTCTGGTTAAAGCTTCAAATGCTGGGAGGTAAGTTTCTTCCATATCCTTCGGAGTTGCGATTGCGTCAAATTCATGGCGGATGGCCTCCGGACCGGAATGGACTGCAAAGTGCTTGGCGCAGGCAGCGGCTTTCATAACTTTGCCATCGCCCTGGAGCCCTTTTACAAAAGAGACTCCCAACTCTTTCGTAAGGTAAGGATCTTCACCGTAAGTTTCATGTCCCCGTCCCCATCTTGGATCACGGAAAATATTTACGTTTGGCGACCAGAAGGTAAGACCTTTGTAAATGTCACGGTCTTCTTCCTGGGAATATGCATTGTATTTGGCACGACCTTCGGTAGCAATGGTATCTGCAATTTGTCCCAGAAGTTCGGTGTCAAAAGTGGCGCCAAGTCCAATTGCCTGCGGGAAAATTGTGGCCTGTCCGGCGCGGGCAACTCCGTGGAGCGCTTCATTCCACCAGTTGTAGGCGGGGATGCCAAGCCGCTTGATTGCAGGTGCGTCATAGCGTAGCTGACTTGCTTTTTCCTCTAAGGTCATCTGGCTGACCAGTTCGGTCGCTTTTTTTCTAGCCTTTTTTCTATCCATAATGTTTCTCCTTGTTGCGAATTCATGGTGACTGTAAAACATTGAGCCATATAAGGTTTGTGACCCACAAATAGCAGGTTACGTTGTAAAGCGAGTGTGAGTTTTCGGGCTGCATATCATCCTTTTACTGCACCTGTGGTAAGACCTTCTACGATCTGGTTACTGAACAGTGAGTAAACAACAACGGTAGGTGCGATTGCGATAATGATCGCAGCAAACATCTGCACATAGTTGGTTGCGTAAGGACCAACGAAATAGGTCAGTGTAACCGGCAGTGTCTTTTTCATAGGATCAGAGATAAATACCATGGCAAGAAGCAGCTCGTTCCAGTTGTTGATGAAGGTCATCAGACCGGATACGAAGAAACCGGTTCTGCAAAGTGGCAGTGCGATCCGGAAAAAGCATCCGTAGATTCCGCAGCCGTCAATGGCAGCAGCCTCGAACATTTCTCCTGGCATGGAACGGAAAAATCCGGTAAGCAGGAAAATGGTCATTGGCAGGGAAAAAGTGATGTAAGGAATCATTAGTCCGCCCTGTGAATTGGTAAGGCCAAGCTTTGCAAATCTTACAAAAAGAGGAATCAGAACACAATGTACTGGAACCATCATTCCGATGAGGAAGAAGGTGTGCATAAATTCTGATAATTTCCAGCGCATTCTGGCGATGGCGAAAGCGGCCATAGCGCCGAAGAACAGGCTGACGATCAGCGTGACACCGCAGACCAGAACAGAGTTTACCAGCGCAGTACCAAGTTTTCCCATCTGCCAGGCCTGCTGATAGTTTTCGAAATGGAACACATCCGGCAGGGAAAATGGTGCTGACATAACGCCAGCGTTATCTTTCAAAGATACGGATAACATCCACAGAAGTGGTGCCAGATAAACAACTGCCAGGATCACCAGCAGGATATAAACCACTACGATTACCGGTTTTACCGGCTTTTTTGTAGCTTTTACTTTTACGTTGCTCATTTTCCCACCTCCTTATGACTCGTAAGTTTCGACTTTGATGACTTTCTTTACCAGAAGAGTTACCAGCAGGCAGAGCACCAGGAGCACCACGGAAATGGCGCTGGCGTAGCCATATTTGAAATAGTTGAAACCTTCTGCGTAAAGCTCAGTTGCAAGGACTTCTGTTCTGTGGTTCGGACCACCCTGGGTCATGTTGTAAACCAGGTCGAAGAATTTCAGGGAACCAATACAGTTCAGGGAAAGGGAAGTAATCATCATTGGTTTGATCAGCGGAAGGGTAATGTAGCGGAATGCTTTTACCTTTGACGCACCGTCTATATAGGAAGCTTCATAAATGTCACGGGAAATTCCGGTGATCTGTGCCATATAAAGCATCATGTTCTGACCAAGGTACTGCCACAGGGCAACAAATGCGATAACCCACATGGGAAGTACAATAAATCCGGTAGAGTCCATCAGCCACAGAGGTCCTTCAATGCCGAATTTGGCAAGAAGATTGTTGATACCGATTCTCGGATTGAAAAGGAAAGACCAGAGAAGTCCAAGTGCTGCTGAGGAAAGTACGCATGGAAGATAATAAATGTTCTTGAAAATGTTGCGGCCTTTCGGGATGTTGGTGAGCATAACAGCAAGTAAAAGACCGAAGATCTGCTGTGTGACTGCTGAAAAGATCATGAAAAAGATGGAGTTTTTCAGGGCAATACGGAATGTGGCGTCACCGAAAAACAGTTTCTTATAGTTTTTTAATCCCACAAATTCAGGGGGTGTAAGTGCTGCGTAATCGCAGAGTGAGTAGTAAACCATTTGTATCGTCGGGATGATCAGGACCAGAAGGAACATGATCAGCGCCGGGGCGATAAATACGAAAATGGCTTTTTTGTCGCGCAGAATTTTATCCATAATATCTCCTTCCGTCAAATGTGTGCGGTTTTACTACTAAAGAAAACCGAATGATAGCAAAGAATAAGCCGTTGTCTGCATGAGTATCGTATTGATTTTGGTGGGCTCGCTGACTGGCGATAACCTTTTTAGTAAAAAGACTGCCGCGGAACATGCCTTAGTCCGTTCCGCGGCAGCCATGTGCCTGGGTTTATAACTTATTTTTATAAGGGAGGATTTATTCCCAAACGTTCTCCTCATAGAATGTCTGTACGGTCTGGAATGCTTCTTCAGGTGTCTGGTTGCCAAGGAAGATATCAACCATTGCGTTATCGAAGCAGTCACCAGCTTCTACAGATGCAAGGGACTCATTGTAGAATCCGAATGTACCAGTTGCCTTTGCCATGATATCCTGAACGTATTTCAGCTGTGCAGGAGCTTTGTCATAGTCGATATCAAGGTCTTTGATGATTGGGAACTTGCCGCCGACTTCTGCTGTGTATTTCTGAGCTGTTTCGTCTGTGAACATCTTCATAAGAGCGATAGCTGCGTCCTGATGCTCTGTTGTGGAGCTCATCAGAAGGTTATCAGTTTTAACAATCATACGGTTCGGGTCGTTAGCACCGTCGATTCCAGGGAACTGGAAGACACCACATTTGGACTCGAAGTCTGGATTGTTGCCGTTGATCTGTGCGATTGCCCAGGAACCCTGAACCAGCATAGCTGCTTCGCCGTTATAGAAAGCTGCTGTAGCCTGGTCATTGGAATCTCCGGCTGCTGTAGCCTGGAAATACTGGGAAAGGTCTTTTAACTTGGTGCCTGCTTCAATGCAGTTCTCATCGGTCCAGTTAGCGGTATGGTCTGCGATAGCTGCAAGGTCAACGCCCTGACGGTCACACAGATAACCGGCGATCATGGATAAGCACCATGCGGTACCAGCGGAGCAGGAGATTGGTGTGTAGCCGGCATCCTGAAGCTTCTGGCATGCAGCGATCAGTTCGTCGTATGTGGTAGGAACTTCTACGCCAGCATCTGCGAACATCTCGGTGTTATAGTAAACGCAGGCTGCTGCGAAGTTGGTAGGAACTGCCATGATCTTTCCGTCATAAGTCATTCTTTCGAAAATACCATCTGTAAAGGATGCGTACCAGTCAGCTTCCTGATTCTCAAGGATATCGGTAAGGTCAGCTGCTGCACCTGCATTTACATATACGTCCATGTTTGGACCAGGGTTGCAGATGTAAACATCCGGTGTCTGTCCGGCTGCGATCAGTGCGTTCAGCTTGCCATCGTACTCTTCCAGGTTGGTGGTGATCGGAGTTACGTGATATTTGCCATCGTACTCTTCGTTGAAACGATCAATGACTTCTTTGTAACCTTTGGAAATAAGATCTTCCGTAGCTTCCAGGTCATCCCAGAACATCCATGTGATTTCTTCAACATCATCAGCATAAACCGGTACAGATGTAACCAGTGTTCCAGCTGCCATTGCTGCAGCCATTAATATTGAAAGTGCTCGTTTCTTGTTCATATTGAACCTCCTTTTAAAAATTTAGATCTCGTATTTGGTAATTCTTACTATAGCAGAGATTGCCTGGGTTTTCTTTCTAATTCTTGTTTGTTTACTATCAATTATTGCTATCTAAAATTGTACAAAAACAAGTACATGTCAAAGTATATAATTTAAAACATAGAAAATTATGCAATATATACAAAGATAAACGATACTTATTTAGATTTAAAATATAAATTTGGCTATATATTGATAAAAAAAGAAACATTTGATACAATACAAACATATTGAAAAACGCAATATTTGAGAACTAAATGACAATATTTGATACTGACCGTCGGAAAATGATATATGTTGGGAAAATTCAAACATGCTCTGGTAAAAGGGTGAAACTCAGGAGCATTATAATAAGAATATACAGGGAAGGAGCATGGGGAAATGATACATAAGCTTAGTGGAATACATGAAACAGTAGATTTCCGGGAGGATGAGCAGGTTTGTCTCTATTATAATGATGAATACGAGAATTACCCACCGCACTGGCATACCTCCTTCGAGGTACTTATGCCAATCGTAAATGGCTATAAGGCACTGTGCGGTGGAAAGGAATACAATCTGCGTGAGGGGGATGTGCTGATTATCGGTCCGTGTATGCTTCATGAGCTTTTTGCTCCGGAAAGCGGAGAGCGGATTATTTTTCAGCCGTGTCTGAACAATATTTCTACCAAGGAGCTGAACTTGCTTACTATGATTATAACCCCGGCTACTTTGATTACACCGGAGGGGTATCCGCAGATTTATGAAAAAGTAAAAACGCTTATGCTGGAAATCAAAGAGGAATATTTCGGTGAGTCTCCCTATCTGGAAACTATGATTATTTCGAAATTCCTTGAGATTCTTACATGCGTTGGAAGACAGCGTGTAAATGCACATACTGTAGCGGGACAGCAGAAAGAAAACGGAGCAAACAGCAGGCAGAAGGAATATGTGGAGAAGTTTATCCTGGTTACAGATTATATTAACAATCATTTTGCGGAAGATTTGAGCCTGGAGGGAGTGGCTTCCCAGGCAGGATTCAGTAAGTATCATTTTTCCAGGTTGTTTAAGCAGTATACAGATTCTACTTTTTATAAGTATTTGAATCAGAAGAGAATTGAATTTGCAAAAACGTTGCTGCAGGATCCGGGAGTGAGTGTGACGGAGGTGGCATTTAAGTCAGGGTTTTCCAGTCTGTCGGCGTTTCTTCGGATGTTTAAGCTGATGAATAATTGTACGCCTACGGAGTTCAGGGAGATGTATGACAGGAAGAAGATGGGGAACTAGAGCGTGTTTGAAAAAGCAGGTGTCAATTTTATTTAGGTATTGATTTCTTATAGGAAGAAAATTATTATGGCATTAGAGCCTGTTTGAAAAAGCATTATTGCAAACTGCACGCCAAAATTGTGACGTACGTCTTACAGAAAGCTTTTTTCCAAACATGCTTTAGGGGATAAGCTGGTTATTCCTGACATTATAAAATGAACGAAATATATACAACAGGAGGTTCGCGAAATGATTCACGAAAAAATAGAGATTCAATTAAAAGATTCTGAGTTTAAAGCAAATTTATTTACATATTTCCTGGACAATTCACCTGAAATCGATCCGGAGAGAAAAAGACCGGTTGTGCTGATCTGTCCTGGCGGCGGCTATCAGATGACTTCTGACAGAGAGGCAGAAGCTCTTGCCGTCAGATTTATGGCAATGGGCTATCATGCTGCGATTTTGCGCTACAGCGTTGCTCCGGCACGTTTCCCGGAGGCGCTTCTTCAGCTGGCTACAGCAGTTGCAATGCTCCGTGAAAATGCAGAAAAATGGCATATTGATACAGAGAAGATCGTAATCCAGGGTTCTTCTGCTGGTGGACATCTGGCGGCAAGCCTTGGTGTATTCTGGAACAAGCCCTTTGTTGCAGAAGCTTTGGGCATGGACTCCGAAAAGTTTCGCCCCAATGGGCTTATGCTCAGCTATCCGGTAATCACTTCTGGCGAGAAAGCACATAAGGGTTCTTTTGAAAGCGTTCTGGGAGAGGATTATGCAGATGAAGAGAAACGCAGATTCCTGTCCCTGGAATATAATGTTACGAAGGATACCCCGTCGACTTTTCTGTGGCATACAGCACCGGATGATACTGTACCGGTAGAGAACTCCCTGCTGTTTTTCCAGGCACTTCACGCTCTGGATATTCCGGCAGAATTGCATATTTATCCAGTGGGCAGTCATGGTCTGGGACTTGCCACTGCAGAAACAGCATGCCCCAATGGCTATGGAATCCAGGCAGAATGTGAGAGCTGGATTCAGCTTGCCGGTGACTGGATGAAGCACCTGTTTGAAGCGAAGGAAGTCGTAAAGGCACCTTGGGAATAAAAAGATGGGGTGTTGGTGAAATTTCCACAGTTGGTAAGAATATGAAAGTAATAGAAAATATAGATTAGGTGAGTAGAAGCTTTAAAGTCCGTTGCCTTGGGGATTCCCAGACAGTGGACTTTTTTCCTGTTCTGAAATGTGTTGCTGCAAATCATGCGTGGCGTGATTATAGCACAGAACAAAATGTACTTCAAGTATTGTTTTTACATTATTTTGCTGATATACTTTTTTTATCTTAAATATACGGGAGGTGAAAGAAATGTTGACGAAAGAAGATCTACAGGCGATTGCAGGATTGCTGGTGCCCATTGAGACACGGATTGGGAATTTGGAAAGCCGTTTCGATAATTTGGAAAGCCGTTTCGACAGCTTAGAAACTCGCGTTGACAACTTCGAAAGCGAAACCAAGAGGCGCTTTGAGAATCTGGAAGCGAACTTGCGCAGCGTAGACAAGCATGTATGTGAATTGGATGCATCAGTATCAGAATTGCAAAGAAGTGTAAAAGAACTCTGGCTTCATGTGGAGAACACTACAGACTGGAAGCTTCAAGTTGTAGCAGAGAATCATTCCAATCTTTTACAAAAGCTGGAAGAACAACAAAAGAAATGGGAAACGCAGGAAAGACTTTTATTTTACGTGAACAAACATGAGAAAGACATCACTGCGATAAAGCAGAGGCTGTGTATGTAATTGACAGAACCACCCATACATAAGAATGGCTGTAGAAATACTCTCAGAAAAAATGAAATATAAAATGCATCAGAAAAACGTAATAGAAAAACAAAATAGAAAAACGAAACAGAAAAATACATATAGAGAAAGCAAATTGCAAGTAATATATCATTTTATAGAATTATAGAAATACTAAAATACAAAAGATAAATTAACACAAAGAACGAAGAAAATAAGCTTAACAATTATAATTATAAGCGTTAAATACCATACAAAACAGAATTGGTGTTCAGAGCATTCAGAAAGTCATTACCCTCTGTGCACGAATAGATAAAAGCGGGGAGTACAGCACTGTTGTTATAACATCTGTACTCCCTGATTTGTTTAAAATGTAAAAAATTTGTATTGTTTTATAATTGTCGATGGTGGGTTTGGCAAGTAGAAGGGCTTTTCATGTTGGAAATCATGAGATATCCAGTTCCGGCGGCTCATCCATGGTGTCGGAAACATATTTCCCATTCTTCTTACGCTGTCGGACGCATTCTGTGAGCAGATACTCAATCTGCCCATTTACGGAGCGGAAATCATCCTCCGCCCAGGCTGCAATCTGGTCATAAAGCTTGGCAGAAAGCCTGAGCGGGATCTGTTTCTTAGGCCGGGTATCTCTGGTTTCAGCCATTAGTACAGACTGCCGGAATTAACCACCGGCTGGGCATCGTGATTGCCGCACAGCACTACGAGAAGATTGGAAACCATGGCAGCCTTCCGCTCCTCGTCAAGTTCTACCACATTATTTTCATTCAATCGCTCTAATGCCATTTCTACCATACCAACAGCACCGTCTACGATCATCTTTCTTGCGTCGATGATAGCGGAAGCCTGCTGTCTCTGCAGCATAACCGCTGCAATCTCAGGTGCATAAGCAAGGTAGGTGATGCGGGCTTCAATAATTTCCAGACCGGCATCTGCTACTTTCTGCTGGATTTCATCACGGATGCGTCCGGCTACGATTTCACTGGAACCGCGAAGACTTCCCTCATCTGCTACACCATCCCCAGTGGTATCTACATTGGGTGCTACGTCATAAGGGTAAATTCTCACGATATTTCGTAGCGCGCTGTCACACTGCAAGGAAAGATATTCCTTATAGTTATCTACGTTGAAAACAGCTTTCGCAGTATCTGTTACACGCCACATAACGGCAATTCCGATTTCTACCGGATTTCCCAGGCAGTCGTTGATCTTCTGACGGTTGTTATTTAAGGTCATGATCTTCAGGGAAATCTTTTTGTTTACATATGTACTGCTTGTGGAAGCGGAAGTTCCGGTGGCCAGTGTGAGAACGGATTTGGCGGCATTTCCTCCATCTACGTCACCGCTCTGGTTCAGTCTCGTCTTTGCAGCCGGGTTTACAGCTGTACAAAAAGGATTTACCCAATAGAAACCGTCATTCTTTAAAGTTCCCACATATTTGCCGAATAAGGTGAGTACAAGGGCTTCCTGCGGCTTCAGCACTTTAAGGCCAAGGAACGGGATCCATCCAAGTGAAGCCCAGATGATACCGATGACCATAAGGGGAATCTGTTCGAAGGCTGCGCCGAATATTACAGCGGCTGCGGCCACGGCATAGAGCAGAATAAACAGCACCATCATTCCCATACCATTTTTCTTGTTGTCCAAAACTTTTTCTTTCATAGCAATCCTCCTGATAATGAAAATTATCTTTTGCGAGATATAAATATGATATCATTTAGATATCAAAATGTCAATACATACAAGAGAGTTATAGAAAATTTTTCGTTTTTTTCCAGGTAAACAAATCGTCGATTGACGAAAATCCACATTTTAGTGTATATAAGAGAGTAACGCAAAAGAATTATGGAGGATATCATATAGTGGACGCAAAAAGGTTTGGGGCATTTATTTCGGAAAGAAGAAAAGAGCATCATATGACACAGGCCGATCTTGCCGGAAAAGTCGGAGTGACGGATAAGGCGGTCAGCCGTTGGGAGCGGGGACTTGGATTTCCGGATATTAATACAATGGAACCATTGGCTGAGGCACTGGATGTATCACTTTTGGAGCTGATGCGATCAGAAATGCAGACAACCGAAGGGGCTAACGTGAAAAAAGATGAGGCAGCAGAAAAAGATGGGACAGTAGAAATGAATGAAGCAGCAGAAAAAAACGGGATGGCAGAAAAGAGAGAGAAAGCAGAGAAAAAATACACGTCTGCAGAGGTGACTGAGATGATGCAATCAATGGAAGAAATACGAAAACAGCAACAGCATCAGGATAAAATCGCAGGCTATCTTGCGATACCGGTAATTCTGCTCATTGTGGCTGTGTTTAAATTCTCTGGTCATGCAAACCTTGGCGGTGCGTTATTTGCCGGGCTTCTTGGCGCGGGAGCTGCTGTGAGTGGATATTATCTGTGGGTGAATCGGGAAGATAAGGAAAGCAAAAGAATTTATGGATTTTTTACAATCACTCTGACCGGCATATTTTTCACAATATGTTCTTTCCTGGTTCCTGACGGATTCTGGGAACAACATAGACAGGAAGCAAGTCTCATCACATGTCTGGTGAATCTGGCGATTGTGATATACGCATTTGGATTTGCAGTAAAGAGAATGTGCAAGGAAAAAAAGAACCCGGTACTTATTGCTGTTGTGGTGGTTCTGGAGATTTTGATAACGGCGTGGACTTTACATGGCTTTGCTGCCAGGTCCATAGAAAATGCCATGGGAACCAGCAAGGGGGATGTGGCAGAACAGTACGCAACACAGCTGTTGCTCAATGAAAAAAATCTTGAAGAAGACTGGATACGGGGATATAGTTATGTTCAGATTGATCTGCATCCGGATATCTACCGTGTAGGTTTTTCCTATTATGCAGATCAAAAAGACGCAGAAGTGGGAAAAGAAAGCATATATGGCTATGATATTCAGGTGGATTCTGATTATAAAATTACGATAAAAGAAGGAAGTTCTGCAATTGGAATGGATTTGTGGAGTGAAAAAATAGAAGGGTAGATCGTATTTGAAAAAACGGGAGAAAAGAACATGAAAGTAGTAATTGCAATTGATTCATTCAAAGGGAGCATGAGTTCTATAGAAGCGGGTGAAGCTGCCGCAGCAGGCATTCGGAAAGTATATTCGGAAGCATGAAGAAGAGCTATTTATGGAGAAAAATGACAAGTGGTCTTATGGCAGCAGCTGTTACCGTGACAGCAATGCCGGGACTTGGACTTACAATGGTACAGGCAGAAGAGAAGAAAACATTAAAGGTAGCAATGGAGTGCAGCTATGCACCATACAACTGGACACAGCCAGATGATTCCAACGGAGCCGTTCCCATTTCTGGAAGCTCAGATTATGCATATGGTTACGACGTTATGATGGCGAAAAAAATCTGTGACGAGCTGGGATACGATCTGGAAATCGTGAAACTGGACTGGGATTCCCTGGTACCGGCTGTCCAGTCTGGAAAAGTTGACTGCGTAATCGCAGGTCAGTCCATTACATCCGAACGTCAGCAGATGGTAGATTTCACAGAGCCATACTACTATGCATCCATTATTACCCTGGTAAAAAGCGACGGCGATTATGCAGATGCAAAAAGTGTGGCAGATCTGAAGGGCGTTACCTGTACTTCCCAGCAGAACACTATCTGGTATGATTCCTGCCTGCCGCAGATTGAGGTCGCAAACATTCTTCCTGCACAGGAAAGTGCGCCTGCCATGCTGGTTGCCCTGGAATCTGGAAAATGTGACGCTGTTGTAACTGATATGCCTACCGGAATGGCTGCCTGCGTAGCTTACCCGGATTTCAAACTTCTTGATTTCTCTGGCACAGACGGAGATTTTGAGGTATCAGATGAGGATATCAACATTGGTATTTCCGTACAGAAAGGCAATACAGAGCTTCTGGATGCCCTGAACAGCGTACTGGATAAAATGACAGAGGATGATTACAAAGAAATGATGGACGAAGCAATTTCCGTACAGCCGCTGTCAGAGTAAGGGTTACAGTGATTTCGCTGCATTTGAGTCTGTTTGAAAAATCATTCCTGCATTTTGTAAGATTCACTTTGCAGGATATTTCGCAGACGGTCTTTGTAAATAAAGTCGAGAGAGATAGGAGAGAAAAATATGCTTCCTGAAACCTTCTGGGGCCGGATCCAGTATCTGCTCCAGCAATACGGCTCCTCCTTTTTGTCAGGAGCCGGAAATACAATGATCATAGCCATTGTAGGCACCTTTTTAGGGTGCCTTATTGGCTTTATAGTTGGAATTATTCAAACAATTCCTGTAGATAAAAGAGACTCCGCCGTTAAAAAGACACTGGTTGGATTTTTCAAATTTATTATGGCATGCTACGTGGAATTTTTCCGCGGCACCCCAATGATGGTACAGGCCATGTTTATCTATTACGGAAGTGCTTACCTGTTTAATATCAACATGTCCATGTGGTTTGCGGCATTTTTCGTAGTATCTATCAATACCGGAGCCTACATGGCAGAAACTGTCCGAGGCGGAATCCTTTCTGTTGACGAAGGTCAGACAGAAGCTGCAAAAGCAATCGGAATGACGCATGTACAGACTATGATGAACGTAATTCTTCCACAGGCACTGCGCAATATCATGCCTCAGATTGGAAACAACCTGATCATCAATATCAAGGATACCTGCGTTCTTTCCATTATTGGAATTGTAGAACTTTTCTACACAACAAAAGGCGTAGCCGGAGCTTATTACACTTACTTCGAATCCTTTACCATCGCTATGGTAATGTACTTTATCCTTACTTTTGTATGCTCCAGACTGCTCCGCCTGCTGGAACACAAGATGGAAGGCCCGCAGAATTATGACCTTGCAACAACGGATACACTGGCTCACACAAGTGGTCTGTATTCCTACCCTAAGAAGAAGGAGGAGAAATGATCATGAGTGAAAAAATCCTTGAAGTCAAACATCTGGGAAAAGCATTTGGCAGCAATCAGGTACTGAGAGATATTGATTTTTCCGTAAGCCCGGGAGATGTGACCTGCATTATCGGACCGTCCGGTTCTGGTAAATCCACGCTTCTTCGCTGCCTGAATATGCTGGAAACTCCATCCACCGGAGAAATCAATTATCATGGTACTGACATCACCAGTAAGAACGTGAACGTTCCGGAATACCGTTCAAAGGTAGGTATGGTGTTCCAGAATTTTAACCTTTTTAACAACATGACTGCTCTGAAAAACTGCACCGTAGGTCAGGTAAAGGTTTTGAAAAAGAGCAAAGAAGAGGCAGAGAAAAAAGCTTTGTATTATCTGGAAAAAGTAGGTATGGCGCCGTACATCAACGCCAAACCCAAACAGCTTTCCGGAGGTCAGAAACAGCGTGTGGCAATCGCAAGAGCCCTTGCCATGGAGCCGGAAATTCTTCTTTTCGACGAGCCAACCTCCGCGCTGGATCCCCAGATGGTAGGCGAGGTTCTGGAGGTTATGAGAGACCTTGCACACGAAGGCCTGACTATGATCATCGTCACCCATGAGATGGCATTTGCCCGTGACGTTTCCAAGCGTGTAATCTTCATGGCAAATGGCGTTATCGTAGAAGACAGACCGCCGAAGGAACTGTTTGAGAATCCGAAAGACCCGCTGACAAAAGATTTCCTGAGCCGTTTCCGCAATGCGTGAGCCGGAAAGTCGCTTTGCAGATGGGGGTTCTGCATTTTTTATCCTTACTTCAATAAGTTAATGTTCACAGTGGCGGTAAATGTGTGCTATACTGGATAATAGATTGGGAAGCTACTGAGAAATTTTATATTTAACCGTAATTGAATTAAGGAGAATCCATGATTGAAATAGGAAAAAAACAGAAGCTTATTGTGGCAAAGACCGTAGATTTCGGTGTTTACCTTGCAGAAGATAAAAATGCAGGCCAGGAAGACAGAGTGCTTCTTCCTGCGAAACAGGTTCCGGAGGGAACCAGAGAGGGCGATACTTTGGACGTATTTATTTACAAAGATTCCAGAGACCGTCTTATTGCAACCACCAGAGAACCGCTTCTCCAGGTTGGCCAGACTGCAGTTCTGAAAGTCCTTCAGGTAACCAAGATCGGTGCCTTCCTGGATTGGGGCTTAGAGAAAGATCTGCTCCTTCCATACCATGAGCAGACCAGCCGTGTGCGGGAAGGACAGGAGTGTCTGGTAGCTCTCTATGTGGACAAGAGCAGCCGCCTCTGTGCCACCATGAAGGTATACCATTACCTTTCTACCAGAACCCCATATGTAACAGGTGATTCCGTAAAAGGCCGTGTCTACGAGATCAGCGATCGTTTCGGTGTTTTTGTAGCTGTTGATGACAAATATTCCGCCCTGATCCCAGCCAGAGAAGCCAGTGGCAAATACCGCCCGGGCGAAGTCCTCGACCTTCGCGTTTCCGAGGTGAAAGAGGATGGCAAGATGAACGTCACAGACCGTCAGAAAGCCTACATCCAGATTAACGAAGATGCCGAGAGCGTCCTTAGCATAATCGAAGAATTCGCCGGCGTCCTCCCCTTCGATGACAAAGCCTCACCAGAAGTGATCAAACGCGAATTCGGACTCAGCAAGAATGCCTTTAAACGTGCTGTGGGACACCTTCTGAAAGAAGGGAAGATTGAGATTAAGGACAAACGCATCTACAAGAAATAATGGAATCTGATACACCCTTTATTGGAAAATAATAAAACCTGCATACCATATTGGAATACACAAAATATGGTATGCAGGTTTTTTCCCTAAAACACGAACGGGTGTTTACCGGGGCTTGAACTTGTGTTAAACTATTTATTAATCATACTTGCTATTTAATGTGTTGGTCGT
>NZ_JAQDKY010000026.1:0-5365 GCF_027662325.1 Blautia faecis
GGGTTCAAATCCCCTTGGAGTCATTCGCTTCGGCGAAGAACTAAATAATATGGTGCCATAGCCAAGTGGTAAGGCAAAGGTCTGCAACACCTCTATCCCCAGTTCAAATCTGGGTGGCACCTCTTAAAGCTCTTGATTTATTCAAGAGCTTTATTTGCGCACAAAATTCCGGTGCAAAATAGGTTTGGCTTGATCTGAAGGGGTGCGAGTTGCATTGAAAGTTCTGAACAGTTTCGAGGTGTACTAACGGAAAAAATTTTGGATTTGACGAAGGAGAAGAATTGAAATGAAAGAGGACAGACAGGACCTGACCACAGGCTCTATCTGGGGGAAAATGCTGTTTTTTAGTATCCCTCTGGTGCTGACCAACTTTTTGCAGGTGTTGTTTAATATGGCGGATATCGCGGTTATTGGTCAGTTTGCGGGCTCTTTATCATTGGGGGCAGTGGGATCCACTACTACGCTTGTAACTCTTTTTACGGGCTTTCTGATCGGTATGGGCGGCGGTACCAATGTTCTGGTGGCAAGATTTTTCGGAGCGAAGGATAAAGAAAGTACGATCAAGACGATACATACGGCTCTTTTGGTAAGTATGGCTGCGGGGATGATCGTACTGATCTTTGGACTGCTCTTTTCAAAAGGAATTCTGGAGCTGTTGAATACCAAGGAAGAACTTCTGGATGGTGCAGTACTGTATATAAGGATCTATTTTCTGGGAATGCCGGCAATGGCTCTTTATAATTTTGGTAATGCGGTGTGCAGTGCTTTTGGAGATACGAAGAAGCCTTTGTATTATCTGGGTGCAGCTGGTATTGTAAATATAGTATTGAATCTGTTTTTTGTAATTGTCTGTAAAATGGATGTGGCAGGTGTTGCAGCTGCAAGTATTATTTCCCAGTATTTATCTGCGTTTCTAATCCTCCGGGCTCTGATAAAAGTGGGCGGGGATTATGCACTTCGTCTTTCCAAACTGAGGTTTGACAAGAGAATGGCAGGATACCTCATCCAGATCGGTCTTCCGGCAGGATTGCAAAACGGTATTTTTCAGGTGGCAAATCTATTTATCCAGGCAGGCGTCAATACCTTTGATGCTACAATGGTGGCAGGTAATTCCGCTGCGGCAAATGCAGATGCTCTTTTGTATGACTCCATGGCTGCTTTTTATACAGCCTGCGGAAGCTTTATGGGGCAGAATTACGGTGCAGGGAAAAGAAAAAGAGTGCGAAACAGTTATCTGGTCAGCCTAGCTTATTCCTTTGGAATTGGAACTATAGGTGGTATTGCACTGGTTATCTTCGGCAGACAGTTCCTGGGTCTTTTTACCAATGATCTTGCGGTTGTGGATGCCGGAATGAAACGACTTACGATTATGGGATTTAGTTATGGATTTTCTGCATTTATGGACAGTGCCATTGCGGCTTCCCGTGCTCTTGGAAAGAGTGTTATTCCGACGGTTATTGTAATTATAGGATCCTGTATTTTCCGAATGGTATGGGTAAATACGGTGTTTGCCCACTTTAAGACGATTCCGTCTTTATATCTGCTGTACATTTTCTCATGGGGAATTACGGCAGTGGTGGAAATTATATATTGGGTACATGTATACAGGAACACAAAAATCGGATAAAAAATCCCGGGCATACGTGCTTCATAAAGGAAGCTGTGCCCGGGTGTTTTTTGTCTGGAATTATGTGAAATTATTCAGCTGCTGTAACAGATGTAATGTGCGGGTTTACGCCCTCATACCAGTACAGGAAGCCTTCCATATCGATCTTATCGCCAATGTTCAGAGCTTCTACGGCTTTGTAAACATCGCTGTCTTTGTCACAGAGATAAGACTCTACTGTGAAAGTATAGGTTTCGCCGTTAAGGGAAACGTTGAAGTAAAGGTCATCTCCCTCAGAACCGGATCCATCGTAATTGTAAAGGTAAGCTACATCGTTTCCGTCAGCATCCTGTCCGGCAGCTTCTACGGTCATTCCCTTGAAAGATACCAGCTCGTTCTGATGATCGATCAGCTCGTCCTTACCAAGAAGATCTGTTACATCAAGCGGCTCTGCGATGTATTCGCCATCCTCAATCTCGAAAGAGGAAACATCTGCAACCTCAATCTCGCCAGACCATTCTGCCTTATATCCGGTTACTTTGATCTTGGTTCCCGGAACCAGCTTCTCATAGTCTTCTTCGGAGCATGGCATATTATAAATGAAGTATGCACCATCTTTGTCCTGGGTATAGAAGGTAGCTTTATCTTCCCACCAGGACTGCTTTGCCTGTACATAGGTCTCGATGGTAACTTCGTCATCAACAGCTGCTGCAAGGTATTCGTCATGGGTCATAACACCTTCGGATTTCACATCTGCATCTTCTGCAGTGCTGTCAGCTGCTTCTGTGTCATCAGCAGTTTCCTCTGCAGCAGTGGTATCCTCAGCCATAACAGCTGCCGGGAATGCAAATGTAAGAGAGAGCGCCATCAGTAATACAAGTCTTTTTTTCATAGTATCTCCTTTCTGGGTACGTAAATTCAGATGTCTGACAAGGTGAGTGTAAAGTCATCTGTCAAAAACGATTGTACACAATCACTTTTATTATAAACAAAATTATGGGGAAATCAAGCTTAAATATTACGCTTTTTTCGTTACTGTTCACTGGTAACGTTCCGCGAGGCGTTTTCTGTGAACAAAGTTCACAGAAAACCCGAGAATTGCGGCGCGAAATCATGCGAATGCATGATTTCTGTGCATCGCGAAGCGCGTTACTGTGAACGAAGTGAACAGTAACCTTTTTTCTTCTTTAATCGTTCAAGTAAAAGATAAAGAAGAATCAGACCCCAGACTACTGCCAGACTTCCAAGAAGAATTCTGGATTCTGCGGGAAGAGGTCCAAGCTCTTTTTTCCCGGAGGACTGCTCAGAAGAAATCTGATCCAGGTGATACAGGGAGGTAACATCGCTGTAAAGTTTATCAATATAGGCATCATCAATCTCCTGTTTTCTTCGGACAGATTTGGTCACGCTTTCAATCAGCTGTCCTGCAGCATCACGTAAAGAAGCGGAGCCGTTAAATACAGGGGTAACAAAAGTGTGCTCTACATTGTCAAGGAGCAGCCTGGAAGCTTTTATTTTTACATCGTAGTAAGTGGAATTGTCTTCCCCTTCCCTGGAAAGATAATCCTGATACTGGTCGGATTCCTGGGCTTTGCTGGTAACCGGCACATAACCTTCCGTTTCAGAATAAGCGGTCTGTACGTCATTTGTGAGCAGATACTGTGTAAAGAGCCAGGAGGCCAGTACTTCCTGAGGGTCTTTCTTATTGAAGATACATACAGAAGGTCCCTGTGAAATCATCTGCGGATTATCCGGATCAAACTGCGGAATGGTCATAACCTCTGTTTCAAAATCCACCAGAGCATCAGAACTGATGTCCACAAGAGGGGCATTTGTACCCATCCAGGTGGAGCCTGCTGTGGAATCAATGGCAAAGATACATTGCCCTGCATTCAGGAAGTTAGCCGGATAACTGGAAATTTTAAAAGTGGAAAAAGCACCGGTTTTTACATGCTCCGCGATGGTATCCAGCAGACTTGCCGTGGTGTCGTTAAAAAGCTGGATCTCTCCGCTGTCAGTGGAATATCCTGCATTTTTCTGCTTTAGCATTTCAATCATCATATTGTCTGTGGACTTGTCAATAAATGGAATCAGCACATTCTGATCGTTGACCTTGTAGGTTCCATCTGCATTTTGCGCCATAGCGGCTTCACTTACTTCCCACACAAAATCCCATGTGAGGGTTTCTGGAAGGGTGTATCCAAGCTTTTCCACATAGGTTTTATTTACATAGCAGGCTTCTGTGGAGCGCATGAAAGGCAGTGCATAATAGTGACCGGAAAAAGAACACTCCTGTAAAAAACGGGGAATGATCTCATCTTTTTTCACTGAGGCGAATTCAAGCTTATCACCGCCAAGTCCGTAGCTGGAATCTGCCATCAGATCGTCCAGAGGGACAACGGTATCGTTTCCCGTAAGGTAGGTGGCAATATGGTCCGGGTAGGTGATACATACGTTCGGAGTGGTGCCTGTGGCGATGTTGGTGATTACATCGTTGTAGATTTTGCCGTAGTCCGTGTAAAGCCGAAGATCTACGGTGATATTGGGGTACAGGGCTTCAAAATCGGATATTGCCTTTTTATAGATTTCGGTCTGGGTTTTGTTTGTGTCGTTTTTGGCCCAGAAAGTGATCTCGTAATCTCTGGAGGTGTCAAATTCCCCGGGAATGGTAAAGGCACTTTGGTCCTTCGCGCCATGACAGCCTGTAAGCAGAGTCACAGAAGAAAGGGCAGCCAGGGAAAAAAGCAGGAAGGGCTTTTTGTGGAACGCTCCAGGATGTTTTTGTCTGAATAGTCTCATCCTTTTGTACCTCCTCTTGAAACTCCTGACATAATCTTGTTTCTGAAAAGCAGGAACAAAATGATCAGGGGCAGGGAAATCACAACTACCGCCGCCATCATAGCAGGGACATTTTCACGACCGAAACCGTTTTCGCGAATCTCCTGGATTCCGTTGGAAACCAGATAGTAGTTCTGGTCATCGGTGATCAGTCTTGGCCAAATGTAGGAATTCCAGCATTCGATTACCTTCAGGATAGCAATGGTGACCATGGTAGGCTTACAGATGGGAATCATCACCTTGCAAAGGTATTTCAGATCTGAGGTTCCGTCCACTTTGGCTGCACGGTAAAGCTCATCCGGTACCTGTTCGAAATTCTCTTTCAGAAGATAAATATAAAATACAGAGGTGACAGATGGCAGGATCAGCCCAAGGAAGGTGTTCCGCATATCCAGGTTGGTGATGGTCACAAAATTGGTAATGATCACAAGTTCGTTTGGAATCATCATCAGGGAAAGGAATAAAGTGAAAGCCAGATTTTTCCCTCTGAATTCAAGCCTTGCGAAAGCAAAGGCGGACAGTGTGATCACAACCATCATAATAGCAGTGGTGGCAACTGTGAAAATCAGTGTGTTCAGCAGATATTTTCCCAGGGGCACTGCTGTAAAGGCATCTGCATAATTCTGCAGGGTGGGCGTCAGTGTAAAGAAGGTGGGAATGTGCTCTGCGTTGTAGGAACTGTAGCTTTTTACAGAGGTAAGAAGCATCCAGTAAAAAGGAAACAGTACGACCAGAGCCCAGATGGTAAGCAGCAGGTAGACAAGGATGTTTCCCAGGGAATGCCGTCTGGCGGCAGTATGCTCCGATTTTGTAAACTGAGTGGTATCTTTTTCCATGTTTTCTCCTTTATGAAGACTAGTACATCGTTTTCGAAATAACTATACCACTCACTTGTCTGGGAATCCGATTGCACAGGCATAA